>JAICME010000047.1 GCA_025929425.1 Thermoleophilia bacterium
ACTAGCCCGTAGCGCGCGGCTGCGACGCCGCTTTCCTGCGCGAGTCGAGCTTCGCCTCGAACGCGCGGCGCAGGAGTTCGCCTCCCATGTCCCCGGTTCGTCGTGGAATCCGCTGTGGCTCCATCCGGGCCACGCTGACGATCTCTCCGCTTCGCTCTCCGTAGCTGCGCGCGTACGCGTCGGATTCGCGGATCGGCGATGCCTCGCGTTGCGGCCGTCGACCGAAAAGCGAGAGGAACCACCTGATCACGCGACTAGCGTCGCAGAAACGGGCGGCGGCGACTACCCCACGGCCAGCTCGACGTCTGCGTCCGGGTGGATCACGGCCCAGACTCGCAGGTACATCTCGACCTCGAGGCGCTGCAACTCGTCGTCGTGCTCGTCGACCTCAACGCGGTCCGGTGCCGTGACGACTGCGTGTCGGCCGACGCTCGTCATGAAGGCGGCGAGCCGGTCGGTGTAGCTGGGATCGCGCAGAAAGAGCTGCATGCCGCAACTCCGATACTCGCTCGGACCGGACGCGCAGGGAAGCCCCCGGCCGGGGGATTTCCGCGGCTCAGATCGCGGCGAGCGCGCTCAGCACGTCCTCGGCATGGGCGTCGGGCTTCACCTCGTGCAGGACCTTCGCCACCGTGCCGTCGGCCGCGACGAGAAACGTGGTCCGGTTGATGCCCATGTACGTCCGGCCCATGTAGCGCTTCTCGCCCCAGACGCCGTAGCGTTCGGCGACCTCGTGCTCGGGGTCGGCGAGGAGCGTGAAGGGCAGGTCGTACTTCTGCTTGAACTTCACGTGCCGTTTGACGTTGTCAGGCGAGATGCCGAGCACGACCGCACCGGCGGCCTCGAAGTCTGCGTAGGCGTCGCGGATTCCCTGAGCCTGGATGGTGCACCCGGGCGTGTCGTCCTTGGGATAGAAGTAGAGAACCACCGGACGCCCGCGCAGCGAAGAGAGCGTGACCTCCTCGTTCGAGTCGGAGCGGAGCGTGAAATCCGGAGCGGGGTCTCCTGCGGCGAGCACATCCGTAGCGTAGGGGTAGGGCTGGAGTCTGAGGCGCGGCCGAGAAATAGCCGGCCGCCCCGGGGGAGGCGGCCGGCATCGTCGGGAGACGACCGTTGTGCGGGACCCCAGATGAGGTGTCCCCCGAACCCTGCGAGGCTTCCTCGCTTTCAAGACGTAAACCCCGCCGGGGCCCACGCGGTTACGGCTCGCGTCAGGAGAGATGCAGCAGGCGCAGGTCGGGGAGCTCGCGGTACCGCTCATCGAGGTCGAAGCCGTACCCGACGTAGAGCTCGTCGGGGACGACGAAACCGACGTAGCGCACAGGCAGATCGTCGACGAGCCGCCGGTAGGGCCGATCGAGCAGGGTCACGGCGGCGACCGACGCGGGACCCCGCAGCTCGAGCGTGCGCACGAGGTAGTTGAGCGTCAAGCCGGTGTCGACGACATCCTCCACGATCAGCACGTCGCGATCGCGAATGTCCAGATCGAGGTCCTTGAGCATGCGGATCTGCTGGTGCCCGCCCATCAGGGCGCTGCCGTAGCCGGCGAGCTCGACGAAGTCGAGCGAATGGAAGATCGGCACCGCGCGGGCGAGGTCGGCGACGAAGACGAGACACGCCTTCAGCGACCCCACGAGAACCGGCTCGCGGCCCGCGTAGTCGCGTGCGATCTCGGTTCCGAGCTCCTGCACGCGTGCAGCGATCTCGGCCGCGGAGAGGTAGATCTCTCCGATCCGGTCGTCCGCCGGCCGGTGGCCGGCGTCAGCTTGCGAGGTCCAGGCGGAAATGCTGGGCGAGGCGCTCGAGGTCGCGCCGGTAGAAGAGCTTGATCTTGACGTCGGGGTAGCGCTCGCGGAGCTTTCGCAGCTTCCGGTTCTTACGGGTGACGAGCGATTGCTTCATGGCGGTGATCTCGACGTAGAGGTCCTGATCGGGAAGGTAGAAGTCGGGCGCGAACGCTTCGAGCACGCGTCCGTTCTCGTCCTCCTCGAGCACGAACGTCCGGGGCTCGTATTCCCAGCCGACGTCGTAATAGTCGAGCACCTTCGCGCACTCGAGTTCTGCGGGGCTGGCGAACCGCGGCGGCGTGGCGCCGCGATACGCCTGAAAGACCGGGAGCTCCAGCTCCATCGTCGACCACGGTAGCTGCGCGATCGGATGCCGAGATCATCCGCACAAGCGGGTAACCGCGTTTCCGGCCCGCGTGTCGTGATAGACAACCGCCTGCCGTGGCCCGTCTCTCGCTGGTCCCCCAGAAACGTGAGTTCTTCGACCTGTACAACAGGGCGGCCGCGAACAACGTCGCCGTCGCCGAGCGGCTCGTCCAGCTGCTCGACCGATATCCCGAGGGGGCGGGCGACCTCGTACGCGAGGTGAAGGAGCTGGAGCACGAGGGCGACCGGCTCACGCACGAGCTCGTCGACCTGCTCAACCGCACCTTCGTCACGCCTTTCGACCGCGACGACATGTACCGGCTCGCGGGCGCGCTCGACGACATCTGCGACCACGTCGACGAGGCGGCAGGGAGGGTCGCGTCCTACGGAGTCAGCGAGATCCGCGAGCAGGCGCGCGGGCAGGCGCAGGTGATCCGGCGGGCAGCGGCGAAGCTCGCCGAGGCGGTCGGCGGCCTCGAGGGATTCAAGGAGTCGCGGCGCGAGCTCATCGAGCTGCGCGAGCTCGAGGACGAAGGCGACCGCCTGGAGCACGACGCCGTGTCCTCCCTCTTCGCCGGAGGCACCGACCCGCTCACGGTCATCCGCTGGAAGGACATCCACGAAGGCCTGGAGGAGGCGGTCGACGCGTGTGAGAACGCGGCGGACGTCCTCGAGGCGATCCTCGTCAAGAACCGGTAGCCCCTCGTGACGCTCCTGATCGTCGTGATCGCGATCGGGCTCGCGTTCGACTTCACGAACGGGTTCCACGACACGGCGAACTACGTGGCGACCTGGGTCGGCACGCGGGCGATGTCGCCGCGCGCCGCCGTGCTCATCTCCGCGGTCGCGAACCTCGCGGGCGCGTTCGTCACCACCGCAGTTGCGAAGACGGTGGGGAAGGGGCTGATCGACACCAACCTCGTCTCGAACCAGGTGCTCCTCGCCGCGCTCCTCGGCGCGATCGCCTGGAACCTCTTGACCTGGTGGCTCGGCCTGCCGTCGAGCTCGACGCACGCCCTCGTGGGCGGGCTGTGCGGCGCTGCGATCGTGAAGGCCGGGACGAAGGGAGTGCTCTGGCACGGGCTGTGGGAGAAGGTGATCATCCCCGCCGCAGCCTCGCCCGTGATCGGCTTCGCCGGCGCGTTCGTGCTGGTCGTCCTCATCTACCGGCTCTTCTTCCAAGCCTCGCCCGGAATGGCGCACCGAGGGTTCCGCTACGGCCAGCTCGTGTCGGGCACATGGGTCGCCTTCAGCCACGGAGCGAACGACGCGCAGAAGACGATGGGCGTGATCGCGCTCGCCCTCTACACGCATGGCTCGATCTCGAGCTTCTACATCCCGACCTGGGTCAAGATCGTGGCGGCTCTGACGATCGCCGCCGGAACCTACGTCGGCGGCTGGCGCATCATCCGCACGCTGGGACAGCGGATCTACAAGATGGCGCCGGAGCACGGCTTCGCCGCCCAGGTCGCGGCGGGTTCGACGCTCTACCTCGGCACGCACTACGGCTTCCCGATCTCGACCACCCACGTCGTGACGGGCTCGGTGATGGGAGCGGGAGCGACCCGCCGCCTATCCGCCGTGCGCTGGGGTGTGGCAGGGAACATCGTGTTCGCCTGGCTCCTCACGCTCCCGGCAGCCGGCCTCGTTGCGGCCGGGCTCTACTACCCGGTGCACTGGATCTTCTGAGGTTGACCGTGCGACGCGAGGTGCCGAAGCAGGTGAACGCAATGATCGAGCGCTTCCTCGCGATCTCCCTTTGAGCTGCTGACCGCGTAGCCTTCCGGCCGATGTTCCGGATCGCGCAGCTCTCGGACCTGCATTGCGGGCAGCAGTTCTTCCTCCCGCAGCATCTCGAGCGCGCGATCGCCGAGGTGAACGAGATGGAGCCGGACGTCGTCGTGATCTCCGGTGATCTCACCTCGCACGGCTTCAAGGAGGAGTACGTGCTCGCACGCGAGTACCTGAACCGGCTCGAGTGCAAGGCGATGGTCGTGATCCCCGGTAACCACGATTCGCGGAACGTCGGCTACGTCCACTTCGAGGAGCTGTTCGGCGACCGCAACTCGGTGCTCCGGGTCGGCGGCGCGCAGATCGTGGCCGTCGACTCGAGCGAGCCCGACCTCGACAACGGGCAGATCGGTCGCGGCAGATATCGCTGGATCGAGGAGCAGTTCGCCGCTGACGCGGAGCTACGCGTCTTCGTCCTCCATCACCACCTGCTCCCGGTGCCCGGCACCGGGCGCGAGCGGAACATCGTCAACGACGCCGGTGACACGCTCGAATGCCTGCAGCGTGCGCAGGTCGACCTCGTCCTGTCGGGGCACAAGCACGTCCCGTACGCCTGGCGGCTCGAGAATCTCTTCGTCGTCAACGCCGGGACCGTCTCGTCGTCGCGGCTGCGCGGCAACGGCCGGCCCTGTTACAACGTCGTCGAGGTCGAGGGGACGCACGTGGACGTCTGGCGCCGCTACCCGTTCCACGGGCAGGAGCGCATCATCCAGTTCTCGACCGACACGAAGACCTACGAGAAGTACACGGCGCGGATCGAGGACGAGGTGCGGTCGCAGTGAGCGAGCGTGCGGTCGTGCTCATCGACGGCGAGCACTACGCGCCGGTCGTGCGGGACGCGCTCGTGGCGCTGCCCTACGAGGTCGTCGGGGCGCTGCTCGTCGGCGGAACCGAGAAGCTGCGTGGAGCGCCGGTCGGCGCCGCAGGCGCCGGGAACCACCGCCGGACGGCGGCGGCTTCGCCGCCGGCGCTTCCAGCAAACGACTACGGCGTGCCGCTCGTCGACTCGCTCGAGGCCGTGGAGGCGGACCTCGTGGTCGACCTCTCCGACGAGCCGGTGCTCGGGCCACGAGAGCGGATGCTGTGGGCGTCGCGCGCGCTCGCGCTGGGACTGCCGTACGTCGGTGCCGACTTCCGTTTCGAGCCGCCGCCACTCGCGCCCGTCGCGACGCCGTCGCTGGCCGTGATCGGGCTCGGCAAGCGGGTCGGGAAGACGGCCGTGGCCGGGCACGTCGCACGCGTGCTCGCCCGCGACCGCCGGGTGGTCGTCGTGGCGATGGGCCGCGGCGGGCCCGCCGAGCCGGAGCTCGTGGAGACGCCGCCCACGCTCGACGACCTGATCGCGCTCTCGCGCTCGGGCCGGCACGCGGCGTCCGATCACCTCGAGGCAGCCGCGCTCGCGGGCGTTCCGGCGGTGGGCTGCCGGCGTGCCGGAGGCGGCCTGGCGGGCGCTCCGTTCACCTCGAACGTGCTCGAGGGAGCGCGGCTCGCCGCCGAGCTCGAGCCCGAGCTCCTCGTCTTCGACGGGAGCGGCGCCGCGCTGCCGCCGGTGGAGGTCGACGCACGGATCCTCGTCACGAACGGCGATCACGACGCCCGAGCCGGGCTCAACGCGTACCGCGTCCTCGTGTCCGACCTCGTCGTCGACACCGGCGGAGCCGACCGCGAGGCGATTCGCTCGATCTCCGAAGTCCCTGTCGTCGCAGCCGAGCTACGCCTGCGCCCGACCCGGCCGCTCGGCGGGCGGCCAACCGCGGTCTTCACGACAGGCCCGGCGCCGACCGCTGACCTCGATGCCGAGGTGGTGCACGTATCGCGGAACCTCGCGAGGCGCGACGCGCTGCGCGAAGAGCTCGGACGGATCGAGGCGGAGGTGTACCTCGTGGAGCTCAAAGCGGCGGCCGTCGACGTCGTTGCGGAAGCGGCGCTCGCGCGTGGGGCAGAGGTCGTGCTCGCGGCGAACGACGTCGCCTCGACCGAGCTCGACGAGCGGCTCGGCGCCATCGTGCCCGAGCGGAGCCGCGCATGAACGAGCCGCGCCGGATCATGCCGCTCCCGCTCGGCGGCGGAGAGCTCGGGTTGCCGTACTCCCGCGGGCTGATGGCCCGCTCGCTCATGGCCGCGGGCGTTGCCGGCTACCGCGCGTACGCGCTCGCGAGCCGCGTCAGCGACGAGCTGATCGAGCGCGGCGTCCACCGGATCGAGATCGAGCGGCTGGAGACGCTCGCCGTCGAAGTGCTCGGCGAGACGGAGGGGCGCGAGTCGATTCTGCGTCTGCGCCGCTACCAGGAGCTCCGCGAGCTCGACCTGCCGATCATGGTCTTCATCGGCGGCGCCACCGGCACCGGGAAGTCGACGGTCGCGACCGAGCTCGCCTACCGCTTCGGCATCAGCCGGGTCACCTCGACCGACTTCGTGCGCCAGACCATGCGTGCCTTCTTCTCACGCGACTTCATGCCGTCGATCCACCAGTCGAGCTTCGAGGCCGGCGACGTCTACCCGGACGCGGACGACCCGCTCGTGTCCGGTTTCCTCGAGCAGGCGAGGAACGTCCTCGTCGGCGCTCGCGCCTCGTCCGAGCGCGCTCTCGAGGAGGGATGGTCGCTCGTGCTCGAAGGCGTCCACCTCGTCCCCGGCATGGTCGAGCTGCCGCGGCCCGACCAGGCCGTTTCCGTGTTCGTCGTCCTTTCCATCGGGGACGAGGACGAGCACGTGCGCCACTTTCGCTTCCGCGACGAGGACTCGGAGCGGCCCGAGTCCCGTTACCTCGAGCGGTTCGACGACATCCGCAATCTGCAGGAGTTCATCGTCGCGCGCGCCGCTCGCGCCGGCGTGCCCGTGATCGAGAACGAGAATGCGGACAAGGCGGCCCGCACGGTTGCCGACCTCGTGCTCGAAGCTGCCGAGCGAAGTCGTACAGTCGCACGATGAGCGAGACCGCCGCGTATGACGCAGAGGAGAAACCCTGCCAGTGCCAGGCCTACCTGCGAGCGACCGAGCGGGCGGCGCTCGTCTCGGCTCGCTGGCTGGGCCGTGCGGACGAGGACGCCGCGGAGGAAGCCGCAGCAACCGGCATGCGGGCCACGCTCGACGTCCTCTCGATCAGTGGCCGGGTCGTGTTCGGCTCGCTGGACGACTCCGGTGGGCTGACGCCCGGCGCGATCGTCGGCGCCGGCGGCAGGGAGGTCGACCTCGCGCTCGACCCGCTCGAGGGCCGCGGCGTCGTGGCGCGGGGCGGCAACGGCGCGATGTCGATGATCGCGGTCGGCGATTCGGGCCGTTTCACCCAGCTCCCCGACATCTACATGCGGAAGATGGCCGTCGGGCCACGCGCTCGGGGCTCGATCGATCTGCACCGCCCGGTCGGCCAGAACATCGAGGCGATCGCGGAGGCGTTCGGGCGGCGCGTGAACGACGTGACCACGATCGTCCTCGACCGTCCCCGCCACCACGACCTGATCGAGGAGATCCGCAACTCGGGCGCGCGGATCAAGCTCATCCAGGACGGCGACGTCACCGCCGCGATCTCCGCTGCGATCCGCGGCACGAACGACCACCTCGCGATCGGGATCGGCGGCACACGCCAGGCCGTGCTCTCGGCCGCCGCGCTCCGCTGCCTCGGCGGTGAGCTCCAGGCGCAGTTCTGGCCCACCTCGCGGAGCGAGATCGACGAGCTGCGCCAGGCAGGGATCGAAGACTACGAGCGCGTGTTCCGCACCGAGGACCTCGCGCCCGGTGAGGTCATCGTCGCCGCGACGGGCGTCTCCAACGGAGACCTGCTCCGGGGCGTCCGCTTCCTCGCCGACAGCGCCCGCACGCACTCGCTCGTCATGTGCACGCGGTGCAACTGGGTGCGCTTCGTCGACGGCATCCACTTCTTCGCCAGAGAGCGCCGCGAGGAAGTACGCCTGCTCGGCTACTGATCGCAGGCCGAACCGTCGTTCACTTTCGCACGAGCACCGCGTAGCATCGCCCGAAAATCGAATCGGGGAGGGAAGATGGCTGTCTCTGTCGAAGGTCTCGCGTCCGTGGTCAAGGGTCGTGTCGTCGAAGCCGGCGCGCCGGATTACGACGAGTCGCGGGCGCTCTTCAACGCGATGATCGACAAGCGGCCTGCGGCGATTGCGTACTGCATGGACGAAGCCGACGTCGTTGCGGCTCTGCGCTACGGGGTCGAGCACGGACTACGGATCGCCGTGCGCGGCGGCGGCCACAACGGCGGCGGGCTCGGCTCGGTCGACGACGGGCTCGTCATCGATCTCTCGCAGATGAACCGGATAGAGGTCGAGCCGGCCGCAAAGGTCGCGCGCGTGCAGGGCGGCGTGCTGCTCAAGGACCTGCTCGAGGCCAGCCACCAGCACGGGCTCACGGTTCCGGTCGGGATCATCGGCACGACCGGCGTCGGCGGCCTCACGCTCGGCGGTGGGGTAGGACACTTCAGCCGCGGGATGGGTCTCACGATCGACAACCTTCTCGCGGCGACCGTCGTTCTCGCCGACGGCTCCGTCGTCCAGACCGATTCGGAACGGGAGCCCGATCTCTTCTGGGCGCTCCGGGGTGGCGGCGGCAACTTCGGCATCGTCACGCAATTCACGTTCCGTTGTCATCCGGCCTCGACGGTCCTCGCTGGGCCCGTCCTGCACGACATCGAGGACGCGGCCGACGTGCTGCGCTGGTACCGCGACTTCGTGCCGCAGCAGCCGGACGAGCTCGGCATCTGGTACGGCCTCGTCACGGTGCCGCCGGGGCCGCCGTTTCCCGAAGAGCTTCATCTGCGCAAGACCGCGGCGATCCTGCTCACGCAGGCCGGCGAGGAGGAATCCGAGGCGCTGCGCGAGGCGCGTTCGTACGGCGCGCCGCTGATGGACGGCATCGCACCGATGCCGGTCCCGGTCTGGAGCACCGCGTTCGATCCGGTCTACTCGCCCGGCGACCAGTGGTACTGGCGAGGCGACTTCGTCGAGGAGCTCTCGGACGACGCGATCGACGTGCACGTCCGATTCCACGAGTCGGTGCCGACGTGGAAGTCGACGATGCACCTCTATTCGATCGACGGAGCCGCGTCACGGGTCGGCAACGACGAAACCGCGTGGGGCTACCGGCACGCGAAGTGGGCGCAGGTCGTCGCCGGGGTCGATCCCGATCCGGCGAACGCAGCTGCGATCACCGAGTGGTGCAAGGCGTACTCGGACGCTCTCAAGCCGTACGTCCTCGCGGGCGGATACTCGAACTTCGCCATGGACGAGCCGGATCGCGTGCGCGGGATGTACGGCGCGAACTACGACCGGCTCGCGCGCACGAAGGCGCAATACGACCCGGACAACGTCTTCCGGGTCAACCAGAACATCGCGCCTGCCGCCTAGCGGTCTGTGTCGAGCGGGCGGCCAGCCTCTCGAGCCGCCCGCTCGCGCTCGTCGTGCCGCTTGCCGGCACGCAGGAACCACCACGCGAACCAGATCAGTCCGATCACCGGCACCGTCGAGGAGAGGAAGATCACGACCTCGATGAACCCGTTTCCGCCTGCCAGGAGCACGGCGGGATGGTACGTCCGCTCTACACTGGTTGCATGGCCACGAAGGAAGAGGTGCTCGAGATCCTCCGCACGGTCGAGGACCCGGAGCTGGGCATGGACATCGTCGATCTCGGGCTCCTCTACGAGGTCGAGGTCGAGGACTCGACGGCGAAGATCACCTACAGCCTGACCTCGATGGGCTGCCCGGCCGGGCCGCTCATCGCAGGGGACATCGACAGTGCCGCACGCCAGGTCGAAGGCATCGAGAACGTCGAGCTCGAGCTCACGTTCGATCCCCCCTGGACGCCGGACAAGATGTCCGACGACGCGAAGTTCATTCTCGGTTTCGGTTGAGGCAAGCCTCAGCGGACGCTTCGGGCGAGCGCGAGCGCCCGGCGCAGGCCGACAGCGGCTTCCAGGCGCAGGGTCAGAGGGCCGTGCTGCCAGATCAACGCGTGGCCGGATGCGCGTGGTGGGCCGCCCGGGAGATAGACCGCGTGGCGCGAGCCGATCCAGATGCCTGGCTCTCCTCCGACGTCGACGTAGTCGACCTGCGCCGCGCCCCCCGTCGCCTTCTTGATGAGTGTCGCGCCGTCGCTGCTGTCGAACTCGAACAGCAACAGGCCGGGATAGCGAAGCCAGTAGCCGCCGTCGCCGGCGTAGACCTGGTCGGGCGTGCGGCCGCTCGGCAGCAGCAGGCGGAAGCGCGCACCGTCCAGTGAGGTCGGGGTGCCGAGCGGCGTGCCGGGCGTGAGTCGCGGGAGCCTGTCGACGAGGGTCACCGTGGCGCCACGCACGTGGAAGAAGCGCAGGAGCGACGCACGCGAGCTCGGGACGGCGAAGGCGACGGCGAGCGCGACCACGCCGGTCGCCAGTGCGACGGCGAGCACCCGGCGACGGCGTCGGCGGCGGGCGAGGCGAGTGCGCACTGCGCCCACGAGCTTCGGCGCGGCGGGTATGTCGAGGTGCGCCGCGAGGTCGCGGAGCTCGAGCTCGAGGTCGGTCATTTCAGCGCCTCCTGCAGTCTCGCGAGCGCACGGTGTGTTCTCGACTTCACCGTCCCGCGGGCGATCCCGAGCGTGTCTGCGGTCTCCTCCTCCGAGAGATCGAGGAAGTAGCGGCAGGCGAGCACCTCGCGGTCGTCGTCGCGCAGCTGCTCGACGGCGGTCACGAGTCGCTCGCGCCGTTCGCGGGCAAGCGCAGCCGCCTCGGGATCTTCGCCGGGCGCTTCGGGATCCGCCGCACGTAGCGCCAGCACTGCGCGCCTGCCTCGGGCTCGCCGGCGATTGCGAGCCTCGTTGGCGACGATCGTCAGCAGCCAGGGTCGAAAGGGCTCACCGGTGCGGAAGCGTCCGAGCGCCCGGTGTGCTTTCACAAAAGCGTCCTGTGCAGCCTCCTCGGCGTCCGCCGCGTCGCCTGCGATCACGAACGCGGTGCGGAAGGCGAGTGATTGATAGGAGACGACGAGCGTTTCGAACGCGGCCAGGTCGCCACGGCGCGCACGTTCGACGAGCGTCTCCTCGCCCGGAGGGTGCATGGACGGATTGTCATGTTTCAGGCGGTGCTGTTTCTCAGCGCTCGGAGCCGCATGCCCCGGCGGCGCACGGCGAGTCCGAGCAGGAGGGCGGCGGCAAAGGCTCCGGCTCCTGTCCATGCCCACGGAAACGACCCGCCGCTCGGTGCCGCCGGCGGCGACGTGGGCAGCCCTGCCCTGACGAGGGCCGCTTTCAACCCGGCTTCCGAGACGAACCAGCCGCCGTGGGTACGGGCGCCGCCCCAGAAAGACTCACCGGCGCGCATGTGCGTGACGGGACTGGGCTTCGCATACGGGTAGACGTCCTGGACGACGGTGCTCGTCCCACTCGGTCCGGGCATGCGATACACGACGCGGTAGCGCGGGCCGAGATCTCCTGTAGGTCGTGCCCGGGTCGTCGTGTCCGGCGACTGGCCGAAGACCTGCGGGAAGAAGCCGCCGAACTGGACGAGCGAGCCGAGCGGAGTGCCGGGGCCCATCTCGCCCATGCCTTTCACCGGCACGGCATGGTCGAGGCCGGGGCCGGTCATCGAGGCGGCCGTCGGGCCCTTCGCCGGGGCCGGTGCGGCCGCGGCGAGGGCCGCGAGCGTCCCCACCGTTGCGAGCACGAGGAGTTTGCGCATGTGGTTCCTTTTCGTCGACGCCCTACAACGTCGGTACACCGGTCGAGGCGTCGAGGTTCCCCGACGGGTGGACGAGCGGCACACCGCCGCTCCAGCCTGAAGCGAGGACGCGGAGGTTCGTGGGCGGTGTGATGACCTCGGCGGGCCCAGCCGACCGGCTTCTGCTTTCCGCGTACCCGCCCGGTGTCCAGCGCAAGAGCCGGTCGCCGAGCACGAGCCACGGATCGCCGTCGCGCAGCACGAACGCTCCATCGGGGAGGTCTTCGAGGGCCTGCTCCTGGTGCGGGCCCATGCGCTCCTCGTGAAGACATGCGTCGATCGCCTGTGCTCGCATTCCGACGAGGTCGACGAAACGGAGATAGTCCTCATGGCGACACTCGGCGCACGGCCTGTGTCCTGCTGCGAGAGCCGTCACCTCGTCGAGGAAGAAGAGGCCGGTATAGCGGCCGGGCGGCATCGGGTCGGCTCGGCGGCGTCCGCGGAACTCGAGCCTGCACGCGATCCAGCGGCGACCGTCGTGATGGCGGCGAATCCGCCGCGCCTCGTCGTGCAGGCGACCACGGTTGCCGTAGACGAGGCCGCGCTCGGGCGTCTCGATCAGTTCGCCGAGCGGAGTCACGCGGTTCTGCAGCGGCATCAGATCGTCAGAACGATCTTGCCCAGCTGCTCGCCGGCCTCGAGCCGCTCGTGCCCTGCGCGGATCTCCTCGAGCGGGAGCACCGTGTCGACCACCGGTCTCGCGCGACCGCTCTTGACGAGCTCGAACGCGCCCGCGAAGTCCTCGCCGGTTCCCATCGTGGAGCCGAGAATCGAGAGCTGCTTCCACCAGACACGGTGCAACGCAGCCGGCGGGTTCGGCCCGCTCGTCGCGCCGCAGACGGTGATCCGGCCGCCCGGCGCCGCAACCTGGAGAGACGTGGCCCACGTCGCCTCGCCGACGGTCTCGACGACGATGTCCGCGCCTCGGCCGTCCGTTGCCTCCTTCACGGCCTCCTTCACGTCGCCGGCCGCATGGTTGACAGTCGCGTCCGCCCCGAGCTCTCGCGCGCGCTCGAGCTTGGCCTCGCTCGACGAGGTGACCATGACGTTCGCGCCCAGCGCCTTTCCGATCGCCAGTGTCGCCGTCGCCACGCCGCCGCCGATGCCCCACGCGAGCACCCATTCGCCCTCGCGCAGACCGGCCCGCGTCACGAGCATCCGGTACGCCGTCTCGAAGACGAGCGGGAAGGCCGCTGCCTCCTCGAAGCTCAGCCCGTCGGGAATCGGGTGGACGTTCGTCGCCGGCACCGCGATCAGCTCCGCGTTCGTGCCGTCCCCGTGCTCGCCGATCACGTGGATCCGCCCGCCGCCCACCTCGATGCCGGGGTTGAGGACGACGCGCTCGCCGGGCTCGAAGCCGCTCACACCGTCGCCGAGAGCTTCGACCACGCCGGCGCCGTCCGCTCCGAGGATGCGCGGTTTGGGGACGGACGGCAGGCCCCTCCGGATCCAGACGTCGAGGTGGTTCAGCGCCGAGGCGCGGAGGCGGACGAGAACCTCGCCCGAACCCGGCACCGGATCGGGCGCTTCCTCGAGCACGAGAACCTCGGGACCGCCGTCTTCGTGGATCCGAACCGCGCGCACCGCGGCAGACTATCCATGTGACCGAAGCCGAACTCCACGCGGCGGCGCGTGAGCTCGGGCTCGACGCGATCGGCGCAACGCCGGCGGAGCCCTATGCCGACACGGAGCGCCACATCCGGGAGCGCCGCGCGCGCGGCCTCTTCGCGGACATGCGCTTCACGATGGCCCGACCCGAGGAGTCGTGCCACCCCGAAACGCTGCTCCCCGGCGCCCGCACCGTCGTCTCGGCGGCGCTCTGCTACTGGCATCCGGAGCCCGAGCGCCCGCCCGGCCACGGCAGGCTGCCCCGCTACACGTGGTTCGACGCGTACGAGATCTTGCGCAACAGGCTCGACGAGCTCGGCCGGAGGATCGGAGGCGCGTATCGAGTCCTCGTCGACGCGAACCAGCACGTCGATCGCGAGGCGGCGGCGCGGAGCGGCGTCGGCTTCTACGGGAAGAACACGCTTCTCATCACGCGGCGGCACGGCTCCTGGGTCGTGCTCGGAACGCTCGTCACGGACGCGGAGCTCGAGGCCACACCGCCGCTCGACCTCGACTGCGGCGACTGTCGGCTCTGCATCGACGCCTGCCCGACCAGTGCGCTCGACGAGCCCGGGACGCTCGACTCGACCCGCTGTCTCTCGTACTGGACGCAGGCGCCGGCGCCCGCGCCCGCCGAATACCGCAACGAGCTCGGCGCACAGGTGTACGGCTGCGACATCTGCCAGGACGTCTGCCCCTGGAACCGCGGCGTCGAGAAGCGGCGCGCGGGGGAGAGGCTGCCGGCGGGTGCCACCCCGCACGTCTCCCTCGTCGAATGGTTGCGCAGCGATCCCGACCGGCTTCGGCGCGGCTTCGCCCGCCTCTACGTGCCGCGAAACGACGGCGGCCGGCTTCGGCTCAATGCGCTCGTCGCGGCAGGCAACGTGGGTGGCGACGGCGAACGGGACGCAGTGGCCGCCCTCCGCGACGATCCGGACGAGACGACTCGCGAGCTCGCCGCCTGGGCGCTCGCGCGGATGGAGGAGAGGGATGCCTAGGCGCCCCGGGCAGTGGCTCGTCCTTCTGCGGGCGGCACTCGTCGCCGTCGCGGCGATCGTCGTCGCCGTCACGGAATTTCCGTCGTCCTATCGGCCGTGGGCCTGGGCGGTCGTCGGGTTCTTCGCGCTCGTCACGGTCGCCTCGGGGGTGCTGTCCGCGACCGACCTCGGTCACAGCGGACGAGTTCGGGCGCGCGCGCTCCTCATCGTGTGTGACGCGATCGTCGGAGTCGGGATCGTCGCCGTCTTCTCGTACCAGTCGGGCGAGCCCTATCGCGCGCTGTACCTGATCCCGATTGCCGAGGCGGCGCTCCGCTTCGGCCTTCTCGGCGGCGTGATCGGCGGCGCCGCGATGACCGGTTCCACGATTGTGATCGACGCGCTCGGGCCGGGATTCCAGTTGCGCGGCGCGCTGGTGCGCGTGCTCGTCGGGATGCTCTCAGGCATCGTCGTCGGCCGCCTCCGAGACACCCTCAACGCGGAACGCGCTCTGGCCGAGGCCCGCGCGGTCGAGGCGGAGCGGCTCCGCGACGAGCTCGGGCACCGTGTCGACGTTCTCGAGACTGCGAACCGGTGCGCCCGTGCCCTCGGCTCGTCGCTCGAGCTCGACGAGGCGTTCGGTGCCTTCATTCGCGAGCTGCGCGGGCTCGTTCCCTTCGAGCGCACCGCGATCGTCCTCGTGGACGGTGACACTGCGACGACGATGGCCACCGCGGGGCTGGGCGCGTCGGAGGTGTTCCCTCCCGGCAACACCGGCCCGATCATGGATTCGGTGCTCGAGCGTGTGCTCGACGGCCACATCGTCGTGCGGCACGACCTCGCCGAACGCGAGTACCCGGAGGACGACCTGCTCCTGGCGCTCGGCCTGCGCAGCGAGCTCGTGGCACCGCTCTTGCTCGGTGCCCGCACCATCGGGATGCTGACGCTCTCCCGCGACCGCGTCGAGGCGTTCAGCGAGGACGAGATCGAGCTCGTCTCCCTGTTGGGGCGGCTCGTCGCGACCGCGGTGCAGAACATCCGCGCCTACGAAGCGGAACGGCGGCGGGTCGAGGAGCTGGCGCGCCTGTCGCAGCTACGGGCCGATTTCGTCTCCCTCGTCTCGCACGAGTTGCGCAGCCCGATGGCCGCGGTGATCGGCGCCGCACGAACGCTGCAGGACCGCTGGCGCATGCTCACGGCCGATCAGCGCGAGTCGTTCCTCGCTCTGATCGGAGACGAGACGTCTCGGCTGGCGGAGCTCGTCGGCGATGTGCTCGACACGTCGCGGATCGAGGCCGGAACGTTCAGCTACCGCTTCGAGGAGGTCGATCTCGGCCGTGTGGTCGACGAGGCGGTCGAGGCGGCCGCACTCGCGCAGCAGGACGTGGCCGTCGTCTCTGCCGTCCGCACGGGCCTACCGGTGATCCGCGGCGACCGCGCACGACTCCGGCAGGTGCTCGGGAACCTGATCGAGAACGCGGTGAAGTACTCGCCGGAGGGCGGGGAGGTGCTCGTCTCGGCTGCGACCGGCAACGGGGCGGTGAAGATCGCGGTCAAGGACTCGGGGCCGGGGATCCCGCGGGCTCAGCAGGCGCGGATCTTCGAGAAGTTCGGCCGCGCCGACGTCGAAGGCGGCTCGAAGCCCGGAACGGGGCTCGGCCTCTTCATTGCCCGCTCGATCGCAGAAGCCCACGGCGGCTCCCTCGACGTGACGTCCGGCCTGGAGCCCGGAGCGGTGTTCACCCTGAGCCTGCCGGTCGACCGCTAGCAGCGTTCAGGCGCGAACGCGCATGCGCTCGACGCCGAGCTCCTTCGCCAGCGTCTTCGCGCGAGCGGCGATCGCGTGGCGCAGCTCGCTCGGCTCGATCAGGATCGCCTCGCCGCGCAGTGACAGCACCTCGCTCTCGAGCCACTCGTCGCTGCCGACCGGCACGTCGCGCACGGCGCTCCCGTCCGTGAGCAGTCGCCCGCCGCGCTCGATCGCCCACCGGGCGATGTCCGCGTTGAAGAGGAGCTTCGCGGTGCGGGCGTCGCGCAGCCTCGTGGGCTCGAATCCCTCACGCGCATCGAAGCGCTCACGCGTCAGCTTCGCGCTACGCATCCGGTCGAGACGGAACGACCGGGCGCCGTCGCTCGTCCGATCCCACGTGTGGACGTACCAGTTCGGCAGCTGCCGCTCGAGGGAGTACGGCTCGACGAGCCGCGTCGAAGGCTCCGAGTCGACCTCCTTCTGGTACTCGATCTCGACGAGCCGTCGCTCGCGCATCCCACGCGCGAGCCTCGAGACGAGATCGACCTCCTCGGTCACCACGTGTGGCGCGGGTGTCTGCGCGAGCTCGAACTGGCCGAACGTCTCCTCGAGCTTCTTGCGGACGCGCGAGAGGGGCGTGTGCGCGTCGGCGGCGATCATCGGGCCGACGTACTCGAGCGCGAGCCGGATCGCGCGAGCCTCGAGCGGCGTCAGCCGCGGCGCGGCGCGGAACGTGTCGCCCCAGAGTTCCTTGTCGACGTGCACCGAGCCGTCCCGGAGCTCGGCATAGACGGTGTAACAGCCGCCGCCGAAGTTGACGAGGTTGAGCAGCGACAGATGCTCCTCGAGCTCGTCCGCGGGGACCGACGGGAAGCGCTCGAGCAGCTCAGACGCCGGAATCACGGCTTCGCGCTCCTCGCCGCAGGCGGCCAGGAGATAGGCGAGCAGCGCCTGGAGGACGGCGAACCGCTCGGGCGCGACCGGGCCGGCGGGGCGCTCGACGACGCCGTCCGGGCTCGTCGCGGGCGTCTCGCGCGCGACGAGCGGCGCTGCGCCCTCGTGGCCTTCCCGCACCCGCCTCAGCGCGCCGGCGACGTCCCGCTTCAGCTCCGCCGGCTCGAGCGGCACGGCGCGGCCGTTCTGGCGCAGCACCCAGGACGACAGCTGGGGAATGGAGGAGTAGTCGGTGACGAAGACGCCGTCGTCGAGCTTTCCCGTGGAGCCGTACGCGCGCTTCACCCACCACGCAGTGTCGCCGCGCACCTCGATCCGCGCCGTCCCGACGACGTCACCGATCTGCCACGGCGGCCTGCCGCGGTACTGCTCGACGTCGAAGTCCGTCGGTGCGCGAAAGTCGCGTTCCCGCCGCGTCGCGAACTTGATGTCGCCGCGGATCCGGGAGACCCGGAAGGTGCGGATGTCCTCGCGTTCGAGGTCGTGGCCGACGACGTACCAGAGTCCGTTGTCGTTCACGAGCGCGTAGGGGTTGAGCGTCCGCTCGCGCTCCTCGTCACGGGCGATCGACCAGTACTCGAACCGCACGGTCCGCTGCTTCGAGATCGCGTTCTCGAGCTTCGCCAGCCGGCCGGGCGTCTCGGGCGAGTAGTCGGGGTCGAGCACCTCGACGCGGCTCGCCGTCTCGGTTCGCGCCTCGGTGAAGCCGGGCCGCCCGAGCGCGAGGTTCTGGAGCGCGAGCCGTAACGGCTCGGCGTACGCGAACTTCCCCTCGAGGAGGTAGAAGGCGGTCTGGAGCGCGGCGAGCTCCTCGTCCTCGAGCTCGAGCTGGGGGAGGAAGTACTGCTCCGAGCGAAGCGTGTCCAGCGCCTCTCCGGTGAACTCGTCACGCTGCGATTGCAGCGGCACTCCGAGCGAGAGGAGCTCGGCCCGGTCGGAGTAGAAGCGGCGCGCGAAGGCCTCGTCCG
>JAICME010000016.1 GCA_025929425.1 Thermoleophilia bacterium
ATTGTCGAGGGGATTGGCTCCGATTACGCGATCAAGTATGGGTTTTCTGTTTCGGAGGATTATTTTTTCAAGTCGGGGCGTGGTCTTTCGCATGAGCTTGTCGATGCGATTTCTTCGCATAAGGATGAGCCTGATTGGATGCGGAAGTTTCGGCATCGTAGTCTTGATTATTTTTATGCGCGGCCGGTTCCGCAGTGGGGCGGCAATCTGAACGAGATCGACTTCGACAACATTTTCTACTACATCAAGCCGACCGAGAATCAGGCCTCCTCGTGGGAGGAGTTGCCGGCCGATATCAAGGACACGTGGGACAAGCTGGGCATCCCGGAGGCGGAGAAGAAGTACCTGGCGGGTGTGGGTGCGCAGTACGAGTCGGAGGTCGTCTATCACAAGTTGCAGGAGGATCTGACCGCGAAGGGTGTGGTCTTCTTGGACACCGACACGGCGCTCAGGGAGCATGAGGATCTGTTCAGGCAGTACTTCGGGACGATCATCCCGCAGAACGACAACAAGTTCGCGGCCTTGAACTCGGCGGTCTGGTCGGGCGGCTCGTTCATCTATGTGCCGCCGGGTGTGCAGATCGAGATGCCGCTGCAGGCGTATTTCCGGATCAACGCCGAGAACATGGGCCAGTTCGAGCGGACGTTGATCCTGGTCGACGAGGGCGCCTACGTGCATTACGTGGAGGGCTGCACGGCTCCGATCTACTCCACGGACTCGTTGCACTCGGCGGTGGTCGAGATCGTGGTCAAGAAGGGCGGCCGCTGCCGGTACACGACGATCCAGAACTGGTCGTCGAACGTCTACAACCTGGTCACCAAGCGCGCCGTCGCCTACGAGGACGCGACGATGGAGTGGGTGGACGGGAACCTCGGCTCGAAGCTGACGATGAAGTACCCGGCGATCTGGCTGCTGGGCGAGCGTGCGCACGGCGAGGTGCTCTCGATCGCGTTCGCCGGCACCGGCCAGCACCAGGACGCGGGCGGCAAGGCCGTCCACGTCGCCCCCAACACGACCTCGGTGATCACCTCCAAATCGATCTCCAAGAACGGCGGCCGCGCCGGCTATCGCGGCCTGCTCGAGGTGTCGAAGAACGCGGCCGGCTCGAAGTCGAAAGTCGTCTGCGACGCCCTGATCCTCGACGATCAATCGCGCTCCGACACCTACCCGTACATCAAGATCGACGCCGACGACGTCGACATCGGACACGAAGCAACCGTCTCCAAGATCGGCGAAGAACAACTCTTCTACCTCATGTCACGCGGCCTCACCGAAACCGAAGCGAGCGCCATGATCGTCAGCGGCTTCGTCGAACCCATCACCAAAGAACTCCCACTCGAGTACGCCGTCGAAATGAACCGCCTGATCCAACTCCAGATGGAAGGGTCGGTCGGCTAGTGAGCGGCGTCGACAAGGACGGGCCGGTACTCGTCGACCCGCTGCAGCTCTTCCTGAAAGACATCTCCAAGGTCGGCCTGTTGACGGCGGCCCAGGAAGTTGCGCTGGCGAAACGGATCGAGCGAGGCGATCTGCACGCGAAGCAGGAGATGGTGGAGGCGAACCTGCGTCTCGTGGTGTCGATCGCGAAGAGGTACCGCAACCAGGGCCTGCCGTTCCTGGATCTGATCCAGGAGGGGACGCTCGGGCTGGTGCGGGCGGTGGAGAAGTTCGACCACCGCCGCGGGTTCAAGTTCTCTACATATGCCACGTGGTGGATACGGCAAGCGGTAGCTCGAGCGTTGGCGGACACGGCGAGGACGATCCGCATGCCGGTACACAAGGTCGAGAGGCTGCACAAGATCCTTCACTCTGAGCGGGTCTTGCGCGCGGAGTTGCACCGCGATCCGACACCTGCGGAGATCGCGAAGGAGGTGGGTCTATCGATGGAGGAGGTGGAGCAGATCCTGCGGAGCGCGCAGACGCCGGTGTCGTTGCAGACGCCGGTCGGTGACGAGGATGACTGCGAGTTCGGGCACCTCTTGACCGATGAGCACCTGCCACTCCCCGAGGATGCGGCACAGAGCGCTGCGCGCACAGCGGCCTTGACGGACTGCCTCGACTCGCTCAACGACCGGCAGCGCACGGTGCTCGAGCTTCGCTACGGCCTCGATGGCGGATCTCCGCGCACGCTCGACGAAATCGGGCTCGTCTTCAGCGTGACACGCGAACGGGTCCGTCAGATCGAGAAGCAGTCGCTGACCAAGCTCGCCGCGCTGGCTGATGCCCAGCAGCTGCGAAACGTGCCTCTGCCCTTCCCGCGCGCGGTCTAGGAGCGTCGGGAATGCCTCCTGAAGGCGGCGGCTTCTGGGCGGAACCCCGTCTTCTCGGGCCATGACCTTGCGGGTCGCTCTGCTCGCGCCGATCTCCTGGCGGGTGCCGCCGCGGCAATACGGTCCGTGGGAACAGTTCGCCTCCCTCTTGACCGAGGGCCTGGTCAAGCGCGGTGTCGATGTCACCTTGTTCGCCACCGCCGACTCCGTCACGACCGCGCGCCTCGTTGGCACGGCGCCGACCGGCTACTCCGAGGATTCGGCACTACATGCGAAGGCGTGGGAGGCGCTGCACGTCTCGGCGGTGTTCGAGCAAGCGGACGAGTTCGACCTGATCCACAACAGTTTCGACTTCCTGCCGCTGACCTACAGCGGCCTCGTCGACACCCCGGTCCTGACCACGATCCACGGGTTCTCCTCGGAACAGATCGTTCCCGTCTTCGAGAAGTACAACAAGAGCGGCTACTACGTGGCGATCAGCGATGCCGACCGGCACGAGCGCCTCGACTACGTCGCCACGATCCACCACGGCATCGACCTCGCCCAATTCGAGCTCGAGGAG
Source organism: Thermoleophilia bacterium (assembly GCA_025929425.1). Lineage (GTDB taxonomy): Bacteria > Actinomycetota > Thermoleophilia > Gaiellales > Gaiellaceae > Palsa-739. Next base: position 2,833 of record JAICME010000016.1, read on the forward strand.
AAGCCGGGCGACTACCTCCTGTTCTTCGGGAGAATCCATCCGGACAAGGGGACGGTGGAGGCGATCGACGTCGCCGAGCGCACCGGCTTGCCGCTCGTGATCGCCGGGATCGTCCAGGACCGGGGCTACTTCGAGCGGCTCGTTGAACCGCGGCTCAACGGGAAGCGCGTGAGCTACGTCGGCCCGGTCGGGCCAGACCGCCGCGGACGCCTGCTCGGCGGCGCGCGGGCATTGCTGCACCTCGTGAACTTCGACGAGCCGTTCGGCTTCAGCGTCGTCGAGGCGATGGCCTGCGGGACACCGGTCATCGCGACGCGGCGCGGCTCGATGGCAGAGATCATTAATCACGCCCAGAACGGCTTTCTCGTCGATACCCGGGAGGAGGCCGTTGCAGCCGTCGATGCTTCGAGCTCCCTCGACCGGGTAGCCGTGCGCTCATCGGTGGAAGAACGCTTCGACGCCGAGCGGATGGTGGACGACTACCTCACCGTCTATCGGCGCGTCGTCGAGCTCCACCGCGACACGCGGATCGGTATCGAGGCCCTCGGCTGAGCCCGGGATCGCGGCGGGAGCTGTTCCGGGTCGGTGTCAACTACTGGCCGGCGACCAGCGCGATGGGCTGGTGGTCGAGCTTCGATCCGGCGGAGGTTGGAGCCGACTTTGCGCGGATCGCCGCTTGCGGTCTCGACTCCGTAAGGATCTTTCTCAGCTGGGAAGACTTCCAGCCAACCCCCACCCGGGTCGACGGCGAGATGCTCGCACGGCTCGTCGTGGTCGCCGATCTCGCAGCCGGGCTCGGCCTCCAACTGATCCCCACCCTGTTCACCGGCCACATGAGCGGAGTGAACTGGATCCCTCCCTGGGCGCTCGGGGGCTCGGACGGAGATCCGCGTTTCCGGGTCGTCTCCGGTGGCACAGTCGTTGGGCGAGGGCTTCGCAACTGGTACAGCGATCCGGCAATCGGAGACGCTCAGGTTCTCCTGGCAGCGGAGGCTGCCGGCGCGCTCGCCGGGCACGAGGCGGTTTGGGCGTGGGACCTCGGTAACGAGAACTCCAACTGCGTCGTCCCGCCGAACAGGTCATCGGCACGCGCATGGCTCGTCCGCCTCAGCTCGGCGGTCCGCAGTGCCGACGAGACCGCGCTCGTCACCGTCGGGTTGCACATGGAAGACCTCGAGGAGGATCGCCGGCTTGGGCCACGGCAAGCCTCCCAGGTATGCGATCTCCTTTCGATGCACGGCTACCCGATCTACGCAAGCTGGGCGCACGGTGCCAGGGACGAACTACTGGTCCCGTTCCTGGCTCGTGTGACCCGCTGGCTCGGGGACGGTCGCGATGTGCTGTTCAGCGAGTTCGGTCTGCCGACCTATCGCCGTGGCGATCCGCATGAGCAGAGGGCCGGCGCGGAGCCTCTGGTCGACGAAGAAGCGGCGGCTGTATACACGACCGCGGCGCTCGAGGGGCTTCGTCGTGCCGGATGTCTCGGCGCATTGCTCTGGTGCTACTCCGACTACGCCCCAGCGCTGTGGGAGAACCCGCCTTTCGATCTCGCTCCCCACGAGCGCACCTTCGGACTGTGGCGGATCGACGGCTCACCGAAACCAGCCGTCGCTGCCATCTCGGCCTTCGTCGGCGCCGAACGTTGCACCCGGGGACACGCAGACGCATGGATCGACATCGACCGCGACGAGTTCCTCCTCGACCCGAATACGCAGTTGCCCCGCCTCTACCGCCGCTATCGGGAGCAGTCGCGTCCCCTATGACCGACTGAGTGCGCTCGCCTCCATCTCGCGTGGTGCGGCGACGACGGCGTCGAGCAGGTCTCCCAGTCGTGCGGTGGCGAGGCAGATGGAGCTGTCGGCGGCACCGTAATAGAGGCGGATCTCGTCGCTGACCTCGTCGTGGAGAAGTCCGGAGGGGAAGACCACGTTCGGAACGTCGCCCGTCCGTTCGTAGTCGGCGAGAGGGGCGAAGATCCAGGTGGGTAGGCGTCGGAGGACGCGGGTCGGTTCGTCGAGGTCGAGCAGTGCCAGGCCCACGCGATACAGCTCTCCGGCCACGGTGTCCTTGACGCCGTGGTAGAGGAGCAGCCAGCCGTGCTCGGTGCGGAGCGGCGGGGGACCGATGCCGATCCGTAACGAGTCCCACCAGGCGCCGGCGCGAGGTTGAAGCACCTGTTCGGGGACGCTCCAGCTTACGAGGTCGTCCGAGCGGGAAAGCACGATCTCGCCGTGCCCGCCGCCGAACTCGGTCTTGGGACGATGGAGCAGCACCCAGCGCCCGTCGATCCGGTACGGCAGGAGGGCGGCGTTCTTGTCCTCGGGGTGCCTGATCACGCCACGACGCTCGACGGTGGCGAAGTCCTCGGTCGTAGCGAGAAACACAGCAGGCCCTGCCGGGCCATATGCCGTGCACGTGATTGCCCAATGCCCTAGTTCCTCGACCCACACGACCCGCGCGTCCTCGAACCCCCATTGCTCACTTGCGATCCCCTCGGCGGGGGCGAGCAGCGGCTCGGGCTCGATTGTCCATCCGTCGACGCCGTTCGTCGAGCGGGCCACCGTGAGGTGTGAGATCCCTCGGCGGTCTTCGACGCGCGCGAGCAAGACGGTCTCGCCGTCGCGCACGGCAGCCGCCGGGTTGAAGACGGCGTTCACGGGATAGGGCCAGTCGCCGGCGGTCAGGATCGGGTTGCCAGGGTGCCGCTCGAAGAGCTCGAGCGCGCTCATGCCGCAGCCGGCTCGAGCGCCGCCTCGCGGTCGGCCGCCCGGACACCGGCGGCGTCGAGGAGCAGTGCGGCGTGGTGGAAGGCGAGCGTCGACTCGGCGCCTTCGTTGTCGTTCAGCGCGTCGCTGCCGAGCCCGTCACTGCAACCGCCCGTGGCGAAGTCGTAGAGCGGCTTCTGCAAGCGGTTGCGGCCCAGGAACCACTCGAATGCTCGAATCGCCCGGACTCCGTGCTCGGCCTTGCGTGTGGCAGCGAAGGCACTCAGCTCGGCTTCGACGAGCGCCGCGGCCTCGAGCGGCTGCTCGTCGCCGGCGCCCGGCGCTTGCTCGCCCCGTCGGCGGCCGTGGTGACCCGGGAGCCGGAGCGTGTTCTGATCGAGCCCGCACTCGTCGCCGAGCCACCGCAGCGACTCGAGGCCAATCTCGGTGAGCTCCGGCCGGCCGAGCGCGCTGCCGCCGGTGAGGAGTGCCTGCGACAGCCGCGCATTGTCGTAGCTGAGCACATCCTCGAACCAGCACCAATCCTCCGAGCAGGTGCGCTCGTACGCCTCGGCGAGCTGCTCGACGAGCCGTTCGAGCTGCCGGTGCGCGGCCGGCTCGAGCCGGTCCGTGTCGAGGCGGGAGAGACCGAGCACGGCATATGCCGCCGTTCGCAGCGATATGTCATCGCCGAGCGTGGCGACAAGGTGGTCGAGGAGATCGCGGGCCGGTCGCACCACGGCGGGGATCCACGCCGTCGCCAGGATGTCCCCCAGCGCCCAGATCGAGCGTCCCACGTGGTCGCCGATATGCGGCTCGTCGAGCCAGCGACGGTCGTAACCCATGAAGTTGTGCATCCCCCCGTCCTCAGCGGCTGCCTGAAGGAAGGCGAGCGCGCGGTAGAGCTTCGACGTCCAGGTCAGCTCTTCGCCGCGTTCTGCGAGTGCGAGCGAGACGACCGCCAGGCGGGCGACGTCGTCTACGCAGTAGCCGCTGCTGCGGTTGGGAATGATTCCGTGCGCGTGCTGCACGATGCCGACGTCGTCGGCGAGCGTGAGCAGATGGTCGGTCCGTAAGCTCGTCAGGTGCAGGTCGGCGACGCCGGCGGGCCGTCGCTGCGGCGCAAGCTCGGCAGCTTCCTGCAAGACGCAGGCCGTCGCCTCTGCGACGGCCGGCCAGGCGAGCGTCGAACCGATCCGTCGTGCCTCGGTCCGCGCCGCCAGCAGCGTGTCCGGCCGCTCGATGTAGCTGCAGACGGCATCCACCAGCGCTTCCGGATCGCGGAACGGCACGAGAAGCCCGGCCCCCGAGGCGAGCATGTCCTGCGCGTACCAGTAGGGCGTGGAGACGACGGCGCAGCCCGCCGCGATTGCGAAGGTGAGCGCGCCGGAGGCGATCTGCTCCCGACTCCCGTAGGGCGTCACGAAGACGTCGGTCGCAGCGAGCAGATCCGCGAGCTCGTCGATCGACAGGAACCGGTCGTCGAACTCGACATGGGCGGCGAGCCCGAGCTCGAGCACGCGCCGCTCGAGCATGAGCCGATACCGCTCCCCCTCCCGGCGCGCGACATCCGGATGGGTGCGCCCAGCGATCGTGTAGACGATCTCCGGGTGCCGTTCGATCATCGCCGGCAGCGCTTCGATCACCGTCTCCAGGCCCTTACCGGGTGAGATCAAACCGAATGTGGAGAGCCGGAAAGGATCATCGACGGCAGACGAAGCAGACCGCGATTCCCGAAGGTTCCTCGCGGCGCGCTCCGCGATCCGCAGCGGCGCTCCATGCGGCACCACACGGACTTTCTGCTCCGGGCAAGCGCCCGACTCGACCAGCAAGCGGAGCGCCGTGTCCGTCATCACGATCACGAGCTCCGCCTCGGCGCACAGGTCCGTCAGCACTTCCGCCTGGTGGGGCGTGGGCTCGGACAGAACCGTGTGCAGGGTCACCACGAGAGGCTGCGCCAGCTCCTGCGCAAACGACAGCACGTACTCGCCGTCTCGGCCGCCGAAGATCCCGTACTCGTGCTGAAGCAACACGACATCGACGTCGAGCCGCCCCAGCATCCGGGCCGTCCGGACATAGTCCCCACGCACGGCCTGCGCGATCGTCGCGAGCAGGCCCCGCCGCTGCGGAGCCGACGGTTCGTGCACGACCGCGACGAGATCGACGGCCGTCACCCTGCCTGTGCCGGTCAGCGTCGCTCGCAGGTCGGCTGAAAAGGTGCCGATGCCGCAGGCACGCGGCGGGTAGGTGGAGACGATCGCCGCGCGCATGCGCTAGCGCGCCGGCCGTGTCCGCGTCGACAGGCTGAGCGCCTGCATCCGCTGCGGCAGCTGCAGACCACGGCGCACCGACCCTGCTTTTCGGAGCCTCCCGCTGGTGGCAGTGCGCAGCCGGTCGAGTACCCGCTTCAGGCTCTTTCTCATGATGTCGCTCCCTCTCGTGTGACTCCCCCGAAACAGCAAGCGGCGGGCTCGTGCGGGAGTCAGAACACGGGGACGCTGACACCACGGTAGCGGAACCCTGAAGCCGCGCAGCTGGGCGTCGCCATCAACGGGATCAGCGGACGTTCCTGGTGCGAGTTCGGCACACGGGACCTGGGATCAGAGGACCACACGACGGGCAGCGGCGGGCCCGCGCTGCGAGCCTGGAGCAGGTCCCGACCGAGCCCAACGAGGATCATCAGCACGCCGACGCCTGTCGTCCAGGAGGATGAACTGCAGGCGTGAGGGCGATCATGCGGCCCGTCCTCTCGGCGCCGCGAGGATCCTCGGGCCGACCATCGTGTAGGAGTGATCGCCGACCGACAACCTGGCCGAACCGAGACCGTCGGCTTCGAGCCACGACTGGACGGCGTCGATCACCCCGACCACCGAACGCGACTCCCATTCGGAACGAACGCGAACCTCTCGTCGCGCTCCATCGTACGAAACCGACGAGCGCTCGAAGAGGCGGCCGAGCCGGCGCATAAGCCCGTGTATGCGCGTGGCGTCAGTGACGGCTACGCGAATCTCCACCATGAGAACCTCCGGGTCCGAATCACCGACGCCGGCCAGGATGTTGAGGCCGGTCAGATACGGCTCCAACCCGCTTTCCTGAGGGGAGGACTCTTAGCGGTGCCGCGTACTCCGCGCCGCCGGGTGCTGCGCAACGCCGATGGCTAAGGCGCCGCAACCCCAAGGGTACCACCAGAGCGGGATCGCCCTGTTGCGCGACTACGTCGCCGAGGCGACCGGAGCGCCGGGCAGTACTCGCGGCGGCAGCAGTAGGAGATGGCTGTCGACGATCGCCTGGGCCACGTCGATGACGCCTATGGCCGTTGTGCTGCGAATGGTCGCGCAGCATCTCGAAGGCTCGATCTGCATCGACTGCATGGCGGGCCATCAGGATCCCCTTCGCCTGCTCGATCGTGGCCCGCCCCCCAAACGCTCCTTGCAGGCTGTGGTACTCGGCGAAACGTTGCAGTGTGATGTCGATCGCGCTCTGGAGCTCGGCCGGGGTGTCCTCGACGATGTACGCAAACACGCCCCGCTTGGCGGCCTCGTGCACGTAGGCGGGATCCTTGGCCGACAGCAGTGCGATCACCGGGCAGGACGCCTCGCGGACGATCTCGGTGATCAGGTCGAGGGCATGCTCGGAGTGCAGACCCAGTCCCACCAGTGCGACGTCGGGCCGCTCTCTGGCTGTCACGGCGCCGACTTCCTTGACGTAGATCTCACGTGCGATCACCTCGTGCCCGAGCCCGGCCACGACCTGGGCGAGCAATTCGAGCCGCTCGCGCTTCTCGTTCGCGATCAGGACACGTAGATGCCGGACCTCGTCCAGAGCCATCGGAACCCGAATGTAGCGCGGAGCCATCGGCACAGATGCGCGCTAACCTTCTACTTGCGGCTCCGCAGCACTCGGCGCCGTGAACCACACCCGCGGGGCCAGAAGCATTCCGACCCCGCGCAAGATCCGCCCTCAACACACAGGCCGGAGCGTAGGCCGATCGCGGCGCGTGATCGACCTCGATGTCCACGAGGGAGGATCAAGATGCAGGTCGAATCGCACCACCCTGAAACGCAGAAGGCCCCGGCCGCGCCTGCGGAGGCACGCGGCGACCGTCTGCGCCGGCACGGCCGTCGTACCGGCCTCTACACCTGGGCGTTTGGCCTCGTGGCGCTGCTCGTCGTGCTGATTGCGCTGGTCGCCGCGAATACGCGACAGGTGAAGCTGAGCTGGGTCGTCGGGACCGGCCACGCGTCGCTGGTCTGGATCATCCTCGCCGCTGCAGTGCTCGGCTGGCTGCTGGGGATCTTCACCAGCGTCGTCTTCAGATTGCGCACACGGCGCCGGCGATCGGCATAGGCGGTTTCGACCCTGTGACGCCGGACCCTCGCCCCGAGGTCGACCGTTCCTCCGTGTTGGCCGCGGCGCCGCTGGCGGCGGTTGGGATCGCTGCTCCGATCGTGCTCGAACGCAGGTACCGGCTGCTCGTCGATGCGCTCGTACGCCTGCATCGCTCACGCCGGGCCCGGTGGTCGGTGGCCGCAGGGTCGGGAGCCACCATGGTCGTGCTGGCGTTCCTTGCCGCGCGACACTTCGCCACCAGTCCGTGGCCGCTGTCGGGCGGACAGCCCGGAGTGTTGGTAGCGGTCTGCCTGTTACTGCTTCTCGCTCAGGGCTTCAAGGCCTGGGGATGGGGACGGTTGTTCGCAGCGGGCGAGCGGCCTCGACCGCTCGCACTTGCGGCAGGCAACGGCGGCGCAGCCCTGATCGGGGTCGTGCTTCCCGGCCGTTTCGACGACGCGATGCGCGTGGCCGTCGTTCGCCGCTATCCAGGCTGTCGCGCCGGCGTCCGGGCACTCTGTCTCTCGCTCGTCATGCTGGGCCTGATCGACTCCGTCGCACTCGCGCCACTTGCCGCGGCGGCCGCCGTACTGGGCGGCGGGATCGGCGTGCGCGCCGGGCTCACGGTCGTCGCTGCCGCGGGCATAGCCGCCGCGGGCCTGCTGGTCGCCCTCCCTCGCCTTGTCGGAAGCAACCGCGCCTCGCGCTTCCGGCTCGGCCGCTGGCTGAACCCACGCACCACCTCGATGCGACGCTTGTCGCAGGCGTGGGCACTCGTGTCGGCCTGCTGGCTCCTCCGCGCACTCGCCTCCTTCCTCCTGCTCGGGACACTCGGGGTCGGCTTCTCGTTCCCACTCGCGTTGCTCTTGCTCTGTGCGGGCGCGGCAGCGGCAGCGGTGCCGGTCGGCCTCGCGGGAGCGGCCACGCAAGTCGGCGCCGGCGCCGCGGCATTGATCGCCGCCGGCGTCGGGAGTTCGCAGGCGCTCGCGGTGACGCTCGCCGTCGGCGGGCTCGGCGTCCTCACCGGCGCTGCAATCTTCCTCGCCGCGATCGTCTGGCGCGTCGGCCTCTCCCTGGCCACGACTCGGATCGCCGCCTGCCCGCCCCAGGGCGGCGGCACATCGGCCAGGTCGGGATCGTGAAGGCAGGGCAGGAGTGGCGGGGCGTCCTCGACGCGTACGCGGAGCCGCGGCTCGGTCGGAGCCTGCTCGATCTCGCGACCTCGGCGGTCCCGTATCTCGCGCTGCTCGTCGCGATGACGCTCGCGCTGCGCGTCTCGCTGCTGTTGTCGCTCGCGCTCGTCGTGCCCGCATCGGCGTTTCTGATCCGCACCTTCATCGTGTTCCACGACTGCACGCACGGCTCGTTCATGCGCTCGCGGCGCGCGAACGACGCGTTGGGTGCCGCGCTGGGACTGCTCGTGTGGCTGCCCTATCGCGGCTGGCAGCACGAGCACGCCGTGCACCATGCGACAGCGGGCGACCTCGACCGGCGCGGAGTCGGGGACGTCGCGACGCTGACGGTCGCCGAGTACCAGGCGCTCCCGACGTGGCGGCAGATCAAGTACCGGCTCTACCGCAGCCCGGCGATCATGTTCGGCCTCGGGTGGTTCCTCGTGCTCATGCTGAAGCCGCGGTTCGTGCGCCCCGGGTCACGGCGACGCGTTCGTAACAGCGTGCTGGCCACGAACCTCGTGCTGGCACTGCTCGTCGCGGGGGCCTGCCTGACGATCGGCTGGCGCGACTACCTGCTCGTGCAGGGCCCGGTGCTCGTGGTGAGCGGCGCAGTCGGGGTCTGGCTGTTCTACGTGCAACACCAGTTCGAAGACACCTACTGGCAGGCCCACGCAGACTGGCGCTACGACCACGCCGCGCTCGCGGGAAGCTCATACCTGAAGCTACCGGGGGTGCTGCGCTTCTTCACCGGCAACATCGGCTTCCACCACGTGCACCACCTGAGCGTCGGGATCCCGAACTACAACCTGCAAGCCGCGCACAACGGAACCGACCGGCTCCGAACGGTGCCGGAACTCACGCTGCAGCAAGGGCTGCGCGCAACGAAGTTCAAGCTTTGGGACGAGAGGCGGGGCCGACTCGTCACCTTCCGCGAAGCTCGCGTCTGAGCAAGCCCACGCGAGGCGATCACACCGAGAGCGTCGGTGACCCCCTCGCAGACCTTCGTAACAACCTCTACATACCCATCGCGTGATAGCCGCTGTCGACGTACAACGTCGTGCCCGTCACGTTGCCCGCACCCTCCCCGAGCAGGTATGCGGCCGCCGAGCCCACGTCGTCCGCGGTGATGTGGCGCCGAAGTGGTGAGCGCTCCTCGACGATGTCCTCCATCGTCGTGAACCCGGCGATCGAGCGGGCGGCGAGCGTCCGCACGGGGCCGGCAGAGATCGCGTTGACGCGAATGTTCTTCGCGCCGAGATCCCAGGCGAGGTAGCGGACGGAGGCGTCGAGGGTCGCCTTCGCGACGCCCATCACGTTGTAGTGAGGCACGGCGCGCTCGCCCCCGAGGTAGGTCATCGTCACGATCGACCCGCCTCCGGCCTTCTCCATGAGCGGCTCCGCGGCGCGTGCGCACGCGACGAGCGAGTAGGCGCTCACGTCCACCGCGAGCCAGAAGCGGTCGCGCGGCGTGTCGGTGAAGCGGCCCTCGAGATCCTCGGCGGCCGCGAACGCCACGGAGTGGACGAGGAGATCGAGCTCGCCGCCGAACGCCTCCCCCACCTCGCCGAAGACCCGCGCCACGTCCTCGTCGGCACGAACGTCACATTCCGTCACGAGCGGCGAGTCGATCGAGGCTGCAAGCTCGCGCACCGTGGACTCGATCCGCTCTCCCTGGTACGTGAAGGCCAGGCTCGCGCCCCCGTCCGCGAGCCGGCGTGCGATCGCCCACGCGATCGAGCGCTTGTTGGCGACGCCGAGGACGAGTCCGCGTTTTCCCTCGAAGGCTCCGGCCATCCCCGCGATCCTAGAGAGATAGCCTCTGCAGCGTGCGCCGGGTCGCGGTCGTCACGGGGGCCTCGTCGGGCATCGGCGCGGAGATCGCGCGGCTGCTCGCGGCTCGTGGCGACCTCTGCGTCCTGCTCGCCCGCCGCGCGGACCGGCTCGAGGCGCTCGCGGAGGAGATCGGCGGCGAGGCCGAGCCGTGCGACGTCTCCGACCGGGAGGCCGTCGAAGCGGTCGCAGGCCGGGTCCTGGCGCGCCACCCGAAGATCTCGGTGCTGGTCAACAACGCCGGCGTCCCCGGACGTACGCGATTCCTCGACGGCGACCCCGAGGTGATCGAGCGGTTGATCCGGATCAACTACCTCGGCGGTGTCTGGTGCCTTCGTGGCTTCCTGCCCGGCCTACGCGCTGCGACTCCCTCGGACGTCGTGAACATCGTCTCCGTCTCGGGTGTCGTGGCCGGGCCGCCGAGCGGCCCGTACTCGGCGTCGAAGCACGCCCAGCTCGCGTTCTCGCGCACGATCGCGGCCGAGCTCCGCGGTGAGGGGATTCGGGTGCATACGGTCAAGCCCGGCTTCGCCGAGACGGAGGGATTCCCGCAGTCCTGGCTGCCCCGGCCCGTCCAGCGGATCGTGATCGGGCCGCGCGAGGTCGCGACCCATGTGCTCCGCTCCCTCGAGGAGGGTCGAGGCGAGACGACGGTTCCCTGGTTCTACGGCCCTGTCGCCCCGCTGCAGGATGCCTTGCCGAACCTTTTCACCCGTGTCCTCTCGCGCATCCCCAAAGCTCCGTAGAATCGCCCCATGGTCGAAGAGACGCAGCCCTCGGTCGAGGACGTCATCGCGGTCGCCGAGTTCCGGTCGGCGCTTCGGCACTTCCTGCGCCGGAGCGAGAAGGTCGCGCGTCAGTCGGGGCTCACTCCCCAGCGCTACACGCTGCTGATGATGATCAAGGGCGCACCCGGCGGTGACGAGCAGTCGACCGTGACCGAGCTGGCGGAGCGGCTGCAGCTCGCACAGAGCACGGTGACGGAGCTCGTCCGCCGCGCCGAGACCGCAGGGCTCATCGAGCGCGAGCAGTCGCAGCGCGATGCACGGGTCGCCCATCTGCGGCTGACCTCGGAGGGCGAGCGACGTCTCATGCTCTCCTTCACCGCACTCGAGACCGAGCGCGCACAGCTGCGTGATGCGTTCTCCAATCTCGACGGTGGCGTCGCCGGGCCCTAGCTAGGCCCGCGAGAGCAGGTACCAGCCGACCTCCTCGACGAGGAGGCTCGCATTGCCGGCCGCCAGCGCCTCGGCGCGCGTGCGGCGTTCTCCCTCGCAGCCTGCAAGATCGAGATAGGCGCTGAGCTCGCGGCCCGCCTCCTCCCGACGCTCGCGGAGCAGATCGAGGCCGTTGGTCGCGAACAGCTCCCGCAGCTCTGCAGCCGAGAGCAAGCGCACGTGCGAGGGGTCGCGCACCGTCTCGAACTCGTGCAGTGCGGCGGCCTCGCCCGGGTCGGCGGGCGCGAGCTGGTCGACGACGAGCACGCGGCCGCCCGGCCTCGTCACCCTGGTGAGCTCGGCAACGACGAGGTCGGGGCGTCCCACGTGGTGGAGCGTGCGGTGGGTGCCGGCGAGGTCGAAGTCGCCGTCCCGAAACGGCAGTGCCGTCCCGTCTCCCTCGACGAACTCGCTGTTCGGCACGGCCCGCTCGCGCGCGAGCTCGAGGAGCTCCGGCACCGGGTCGAGGCCGACGACCTCACGCACGAACGGAGCGAGGGCGAGCGCCAGCGCGCCCGCGCCGGTGCCGACGTCGAGGACGCGCTCGTCTCCGCTCGGCCTGACGAAGTCGCGCACGTCTTCCGCGAGTCGCGCGGCGCGGGAGTCCTGCCGCGCCGCGACCCGATCCGCCGTCCGCGCGAAACGGTCAGTCACGGACGATGCGCCGCGCCCGTACGGAGCCCGCATTGATCCCGCAGGCGATTTCGTAGCCGATCGTGTCGGCCACCTTCGCGTGCTGCTCGATGCGTACACCGTCGCCGATGACGGTGACCAGCGTCCCGACCGGCAGCTCCCGGTCCAGCTCGACGGCGACGGCATCCATCGACACCGTCCCGATCGTCCTTCGCCGCTCCCCGTCCACGAGGATCTCGGTGCCGGACATGTCCCGCCGGAATCCGTCTTCGTACCCGACCGGAACGATCCCGATCCAGGTCTGCTCCTCGGCGACGAACTGCCGGCCGTAGCCGGTGCTCTCCCCCGGCTCGAGAAGCCGCACCTGGGCGAGCCGGCTGCGCCACGAGAGCGCGGGCCGGAGGTCGTCCTCCGCAGGGTCGGCGTCGAACGGAGAGATCCCGTACAGCGCGATCCCGCAGCGGGCCGCGTCGAAGCGCGCGTCCGGCAGCCGGAGCGCGGCCGCGCTGTTCGCGATGTGGCGCGTGAGGTGCGAGTACTCCTCTGTCGCCTCGCGAAACCGCTCGACCTGCTGTCGTGCGAAGGCAGGGTCGCAGTCGGAGGTCGCGAGGTGGCTCATCAGCCCAACGACGTTCGCGGGCGGCTTCGGCAGCTCGGCCAGCCCCCACCGGCCCATGCCGGTGTCGAGCTTGAGATGGACAGGGACGTCGCCCGGGATCTCGCCGCCGGAGACGACGAGCTCGAGCCTCGCCTCTCGTGCCGCGGCGATCTCACGCGGCTCGCTCGGGGGGCCCATGATGAGAATGCGAGCGTCCGGCTCGCGTTGCCGAAGCTCGAGCCCTTCGTCGACCGTGGCCACGCAAAGAGCAGTCGCGCCGGCGCCGAGTGCGGCGTGTGCGACGTCCCCGACACCGTGGCCGTATCCGTTCGCCTTGACGACCGCCCAGAGCTCGGCGCCGTCGAGCACCTCGAGCAGCCGCCGCGCGTTGTGGCGGATCGCGCCGAGGTCGATCGTGATCTCGCTCCGGTGCACCGGCGGCCAGCCTAGTTGCCCACCGCACAGAGGAGTAGGTTCCCGCCGTGCAGAACCGCTTGCCGTTCGTGGTCTTGCTCGGGAGCGCGCTCACGTTTCTCGCGAGCCTCTTCCTACCTTGGCAGGCACTGCAGGCGCCCACAAGCGGAACCGGGGTTCTCGGGGTGCTCAACCTCTTCGCGAGTGGCGGGAACATCGAGGGCTGGGGCACGACCGTCGGCGTCGCAGCATCGCTTGCCGCGCTTGCCCTGGCCGCCCTCGCCGCGGCTGCGCTCATACGGCCGCCCGCGGCCCTCCGGGCCCGGTTCACACCGATTGCCCTGGCGATGCTCTATCTGGCGATTGGCAGCGTCCTCGTGATGCGGGCGGAAGAGAAGGTCTACGAAAAGGTCTACGGACCGCGCCTGCACTTTCACTACGCCTACGGCATGTTCCTCGGTCTGGCAGTCGCGGCCGTCGCGTTGGTCGGAGCTGTAGCCCTCGAATCGAGTGCGGTTCGTCGCCCTCGCCCGCTCGAATCACTCACCGCCTTGCTCGGTGTCGGCTTGCTCGCCTCGGCGCTTCTCCCGTGGGCGTCGCCGTTCGGGCCCGACCGGACGATCAGCTTCCCCGGGGTGATTCTCGGGCTGGTCGTTCTGCTGGCCGCCGGAGTCTGCGTCATCGTCGGCATGACTCCGTGGGCGGGCACGACCCGGTATGCGGCCCCCGCCGTCGCGGTACTCACCGGCGCCGGCCTCAACGCGATCTGGCCGAACACGATCCGCTACGGGGCATGGATTGCGCTGGGCTTCGCGATTGCGCTCGTCGTCATGGCCGCCGCCGCGGAACCGGGGTGGCGGCCCGTACGACCTCCTTTCGCACTCGGTTTGGGAGCGCTAGCGGCCACAGTGCTCGTCGGCTCGCTGTTCCTGCCGTGGCAGCAGTTCTGCAACCCGGGCGGCCACCCGTACGGTCACGGCATCGGGAGCTGCATCGGCACAACCGGCTGGGCGACCGGCGAGCCCGGTGCCTCCACCGGAGTCCTCGCGCTGCTCCTGATCTTCGGTGCGCTTGCAGCAACCCGGCTCGCGTTCCCGCCCACCGAGATAGTCCTGGCGATCGCCACGCTCGTGGCTGTCACGGGCGCGTCGCTCGGGAAGTCCAGCGGGTATCCGAGTTGGAGCTTCGGCTACGGCGCGTATCTCGGGTTCGCGGCCACCGGGATCCTGCTGTTCGTCGCGCTGTCTCGCGTTCCGCTGCCGCGGATCGAGAGCCGACACGCGGTCGCGCGGCTCCTTTCGCCGGCGGCAGCGTTCGCCGCCTTCTTGACGATCGCCCTTCCGCTGTGGTCTGTGCTGCCCGACCGCTGGAGCTCGCAGGCTGTCGTTCTCAAGGACTGGTACGCGGTGGCGGGCCTGCTGCTCACAATCCACCTCTTGCGGCGCTGGCTCGAATCCGCAAGACGCATCCCCTTCCCCTCGGACCAGCTCGTGGTGCTTCCCCTCGCGCTGCTCGCGCTCACGGCGCTCGAGCTCGTCCGGAAACGCAGCGAGGGGATGACCTGGGGCGGGGGAATCCTCGTCGGGCTCTGTCTGCTCCTCGCCCTGCTCGGCTGGATGGAGCCGAACGGCCGACTCGAGGGCATCCGCGTTCCCGAGGAGTTCTGGCGGATCGACCGGCTACCGGGCGAGAGCTGACGGTAGCGCCTCGACCACGTCGCCCGCCACAAGGCCGTAGCGCTGCGGAGCCTCGCGGGCCGCGAGCTGCTGGGCCGCGCACGCCGCCGCGGCCGCTCGGTGCGGTTCCATCCCCTTGGCGAGAAATGCCGCGGTGATCCCCGTCAGGACGTCGCCGGTGCCCGCGGTAGCGAGTGAGGACGGGCCGAGGGCCGCGACGAGCACACCCTTGCCGGGCGCCGCGACGAGTGAGTCCTCCCCCTTGAGGACGACGACACAGTCGAATCGCGCCGCCGCCTCCTGCACCGACGCGAGGCGGTGCGCTGCGATCTCGCTCGACGCCCGGCCGAGCAGGCGCCCGAGCTCGCCCTCGTGCGGCGTGAGCACGCGCGGCGCCGGCCACTCGGCAGGCTCGAGCCGATGGAGGGCATCGGCGTCCACGACCGCGGGAATCGCCAACTCCGCGAGCAGGCGACGGACGAGTGCATGCGCCTCCTCCCCACGCCCGAGGCCCGGGCCGACAGCGAGCGCCTGCGCGCGCGCCGCTGCCTCGAAGACGTCGTCCAGCGGCCGCTTCACTGCTTCGAGCACGAGCGTCTCGAGGACGGGAATCGACTCGGCCGGCGCGGCGATCGTGACGTAGCCGGCATCGGCGCGGAAGGCGGCACGGGCGGCGAGAGAGGCCGCGCCCGTCATGCCGCGCGCGCCGCCGACGACGAGCACGTGGCCCGCGGTGTACTTGTTGTCGCGCACCGAGCGGCGCGGCACCTCCGCGAGAATCTGCGGCGAGACGAGCCGGTGCTGGGTCGCTGCTTGCTCCAGACCTATGTCGGCGACGACGACGCCGCCGGCGAGGAAGCGGCCCGGTGCGACCGCGAGCCCGACCTTCGGACCGTGCATCGTCACGGTGATGTCGGCCTGGATCGCCGCGCCCGCGACCTCGCCCGTCGACGCGTTCACTCCGGAGGGAATGTCGACCGCGAGCACCGGCGCTCCGGATCCGTTGATCTGCTCGATGAGGCGGGCTGTCTCCTCGCGCGGCTCTCCCCTGAGCCCGGTGCCGAGGAGCGCGTCGATCACGACGTCCGGCCGCTCGTCGACGAGCTCGCGCCCCTGCGCCCGCAAGATCTCGGCCGCGATCCGCCCGTCACCGCCGTTCGCTCCGCCGCCCGCATGGAGGGCGACCCGTCGCGCGTCCGGATACCGGCGCATCAGCTCCTCCGCGACGGCCCCACCGGCGCGCCGCATCAGCGCATCGATGTCGTGACCCGCCTCGGCGGCCTTCATCTCCTCCGCGGTGTAGAGCGGCTCGAGCTCAGCCATCGGCGGCGACCGCGACGGCCTGCGCGAGGTCGCGCGAGTGCGTCATCGAGAGGTCGACCGAGCCGATGCCGAGCGCGGCCGCCCGTTCCGCCAGGCGTCCGGAGAGATGAACCGACGGCTTCGGCCGCCCGACGATCTCGATCTCCTTCCAGGCGAACGCGCGGGCGACGCCGAAGCCGAGCGCCTTGCCGACCGCTTCCTTGCCGGCGAAGCGGCCCGCGTAGCTCTGCGCCGGGTTCGAGCGCGAGTCGCAGTAGGCCTGCTCCGCCTCGGTGAAGCAGCGCTCGCGGAAGCGTGCGTAACGGACGAGCGAGCGCCTGATCCGCTCGATTTCGATCAGATCGGTGCCGACGCGCACCGTCATTTTCCGCTCCGGCGCAGCGCACGTCGGCGCCTCCGTTCTTTGGTGAGCTCCGTCGAGCCTACGCT
The DNA here is from genome assembly GCA_025929425.1 of Thermoleophilia bacterium. Taxonomy (GTDB): domain Bacteria; phylum Actinomycetota; class Thermoleophilia; order Gaiellales; family Gaiellaceae; genus Palsa-739. Next base: position 19,162 of record JAICME010000016.1, read on the forward strand.
CACGCGATGTGCTCCTCGAGCCACTCGGGGAGGTGCGCGATCGAGGACACGATCCCGTCCGGCTTGATCCGGGACCTCTCGACGGCGTCCGGACGGAACTTCCCGGTCCGGACGAGCACGGCGCGCATCCCCACGCCACGCGCTCCCGCGACGTCGGTCTCGATGTCGTCGCCGACCATCCAGGTCATGGACGGTTCCGCGTCGAGAGAGCGGCACGCGGCGTCGAAATAGGCGGGGCTCGGCTTGCCGAGAACGGTCGCCGCCGTCTGCGCCGCGTACTCGAGCCCGGCCACGTAGCAGCCCGAGTCGAGCAGCGGGCCGCGCTCCGTCTGCCACCAGCGGTTCCGGTGCAGGCAGTAGAGGTCGGCTCCGAGCTCGATCTCGGCAAACGCGCGCGCGAGGTTCATGTACGAGAAGACGAGGTTCGTCTCCGGCGAGTCGTCCGCGCCGCCGATGAGAACGGCCTCGACGTTTTCGCCGACGAGCTCGATGCCCTCGAGGTCACCGACCAGCGCGTGCATGACGAGCGCAAGGACCCGTCGACCCCGCAGCTTCTCGACCGCGGCGTCTGCCGTCGTCTGTACCTCTGCCACATCGAGCTCGATCCCCATTCCCTGCAGGTTCGCCGCCAGATCCGCCTTCGATCGCGTCGTCGCGTTCGTGACGAAGCGCAGCCGGTGCCCGTCCATGCGGAGACGCCGCACCGCCTCGGCCGCACCCGGGAGCGGTTGACCGGAGACGTGCAGGACGCCGTCCACGTCGAGCAGAATCGCGGCCATGAACGGCGAGTCTATTCGCGTCACGCGATCCGTCGTGCTGCCGCTCTCCGAGATCGAGCTTCAGGTCTCCCGTTCGAGTGGGCCCGGCGGACAGCACGCGCAGAAATCAGAGACGCGGGTGGTGGCCGTCTTCGACGTCGAGGCGTCGAGCGCGCTGACCGAGGCGCAGAAGCGGCGCGTGATCGCGCGCGCCGGCCCGGTACTCAGGGCTGTGGCGCAGGACGAGCGGAGCCAGTCCCGCAACAGGGAGCTCGCGGTCGAGCGGCTCGTCGCGGCGCTGAGGGAGGCGCTTCGCGTGGTGCGCAAACGCGTTCCGACGAAGCCGACGGCCGCTGCACGCGAGCGCCGTCTCGAGCAGAAGAAGCGGCGCTCCCGGACGAAAAGGCTTCGGCGCGAGCTCGACTAGCGGGCTGTTCGCCTAGACCTGCGTCGCAGCCGGCCGTTCGACCTCGACGTGCGGGAGCCAGTCGAGCCAGCGCGGCAGATACCAGCTCCGCCTGTCGAGGAGGCCGAGCATGGCCGGGAGCACGACGGAGCGGATCACTGTCGCGTCGAGCAGCAGTGCAACCGCGACTCCGAAGCCCATCTGCTGGAACATGACGAGCTTGCCGGCGGCGAAGCCGGCGAAGACGACGACGATGATCAGCGCCGCGCCGGTGATGATGCGCGCCGTCGTCGCGACTCCGTCGCTGACGGCACCGTGCGTCGAGCCCGATCCGTCGTAGCGCTCCTTGATCCGGCTCATCAGGAACACCTGGTAGTCCATCGAGAGCCCGAACAGCACCGAGAAGAGGAAGAGAGGCACCCACGCGTCGATCACGTGCGTGTGCTGGAACCCGAACAGGCCCGCGCCGTCTCCGTAGAGGAAGACGAGCGTCAGCAAACCGTAGGCGGCGCCGACGGAGAGCAGATTGAGCAGGACGGAGACGAGTGCCACGACGATCGAGCGAAATGCGACCGTGAGGAGGATGAAGCTCAGGCCGAGCACGAAGAGGAGGACGTACGGCGTCGGGTTCGTCACCGCGTCGAAGTAGTCGACGTTCTCCGCCGTGATACCGCCGACGTAGACCTGCGCGCCGCTCGTGTCGAACATCGACGGGATCACATTCTTGCGCAGGTCGCGCACGGCGCTCACCGCCGAGCCGCCGACGACGTCGCCGCGAACGGGCACCGTGAGCAGCGCGATGCCGTCACGGCTCGATCTCTGAATCGTCCCCACACCGAAGTTCCCCTCGTCCACGAGCCGATGGTTGAGCTGCGTGAGATCGCTGTGGACGGTGGCGGCCTTGCCGCCGACCGCGACGATGCGCACCGGCTCCGGGTTCTGAACCGGGAAGGTGCGCTGGAGCAGGTCGTGCCCCTGCCTCGAGGGCAGATTCGACGGCAGCGTGCTGACGCCGTTCGCGCCGATGTGCAGGCCGAAGATCGGCGAGGCCGCGGCGAGCATCGCCCCGACGGCAACGACCAGCCAGAGCGCCGGCCGGCGCAGCACACCGTCGACGATCCGGCGCCAGAAGCGGCCTTCGGCCGCATCGGCGCGACCGAGATTCCGACCGAGGATCGGCACGCGGAGAGAGTCCACCCGATCGCCGAGGACGCTGAGCAGGGCCGGTAGCAGCGTCAGGGCCGCGGCGACGGAGACGATGCCGACGAGGATCGCCCCGAGCGCGAGGCTGCGCATGATCGACGTGGGCACGATGAACATGCCGATCAGCGCGACGACGAACGTGCTGCCGCTGAAGAGCACGGCGCGACTCGCAGTGGCGCCCGCAAGCGCGATCGCGTCGTCCTTCGCGAAGCCGAGCAGCCGCTCTTCGCGGTAGCGCGACACGACGAAGAGCGAGTAGTCGATCCCGAGCGCGAGCCCCATCCCCGTGAGCATGTTCACGATGAAGACCGAGAGCTCGAAGGCCTGGGAGAGGATCGCGACGAGACCGAGGGCGACGATGATCGCGAGGATCGCCATCAGCACCGGCACGAGCCCCGCGACGACGGCCCCGAAGACGAGCACGAGGACGATCAGCGCGGCCGGCAGGCCGAAGGCGAGCTCCCCCGTCTCGAGGTCCTTCTGGGACTGGTGACCGAAGTCGTGGTTCGCGGTGCGATAGCCCGTGATCCCGACGTCGAACGCGCCGCCCGATGCCTGCTCGACGACCTTCTCCACCGGCGCCGCGCCGGAGTCGCTGCCGATCAGCAGGGACACGAGAGCCGCGTGCTTGTCCGGCGACACGGCCGCCGGCGACGGATGGCTGACATTGCCCGTGGCCTGGAGCTTGGCTGCGAGGCTTTTCGCGAACGCCTGGAACTGCGGCGAGTCGACCGTGTAGCGGCGCGAGGTGACGACGACCACGTCCTGCTTCGCGGTCGCGGCCGTTTGCGGGAACGCGCGCGCGATCGCGTCCGCGGCCTTCGTCGACTCCGGTTTGCCGACGACGTGCGAGTTCGAGCTCAGCCCGTGCAGCGAGGTAGCGATGAGCGCAAGTGCCGCCAGCACCGCGATCCCCCACAGCCCGAACGTCCTGCGCGGTCTCGCAGCCGACGCCCGTGCGAGGCGCTCGGTCACTCGACCGTGACGGTCTTCGCCAGGTTCCGCGGCTGGTCGACGTTGAGGCCGCGCAGCCGCGCGATCCGGTAGGCGAGCAGCTGCAACGGGATCACCGCGAGCGACGCCTGGAGGAAGTTCGGCGTCCTCGGCACGTAGATCACGTCGTCGGCGTGATGCTGGATGTCCTCGTTGCCGTCCGTCGCGATCGCGATCACGTGAGCGCCGCGCGCCCGGGTCTCCTGGATGTTCGAGACGATCTTGTCGTAGACGTGGATGTTCGTCGCGACGACGACCACGGGCGTCCCCTCGGCGAGCAGCGCGATCGGCCCGTGCTTCATCTCGCCGGCCGAGTACGCGTCGGTCGGGATGTACGAGATCTCCTTCAGCTTGAGCGCGCCTTCGAGCGCGACGGGCAAGCCGATGTGCCGGCCGAGGTAGAGGAAGAACGGTGCGTCGTGGAAGCGCTGCGCGATCGGCTCGATCGGGTGGTCGCCGTCGAGGAACTCCTGCATCTTCTGCGGCAGCTCGTGCAGCTGGTCGAGGATGAAGTCGATCTCGTTCTCCGGCAGCGTCCGCCGGATCTGGGCCAGCCTCAGCGCGAGCAGGCTCAGGAGCGCAACCTGCGCGGTGAAGGTCTTCGAGGCGGCGACCCCGACCTCCATCCCGCAGCGCGTGTAGAGCGTCGCCTCGGCCTCGCGCGTGATCTGCGTGCCCATGAGGTTCGTGATCGCGAGCGTGCGCGCGCCGCTCTCGCGGGCGAGCTTGATCGCGTTGACGGTGTCGCGCGTCTCGCCCGATTGCGAGATGCCGATCACGAGCGTGTCCTTCGACAGGACGGGGTTGCGGTAGATCCACTCGCTCGCGATGTCCGGCTCGACCGGAACGCGCGCCCACTCCTCGAGGATGTAGCGACCCACGACGCCGGCGTGGTAGGCGGTGCCGCAGGCGACGATGACGATGCGGCGCAGGTTGCGAACCTCGAGCTCGGTCAGGCCGAGCGCCTCGAGCATGAGCCTGTGGCCGCGGACGCGGTCGCCGATCGTCTCGGCCACGGCGTCGGGCTGTTCGAAGATCTCCTTGAGCATGAAGGTCTCGTAGCCGGCCTTCTCGGCGCTCTCCTCGTCCCAGTCGACCTCCTGCGGCTCCGGCCCCTCGATCTCGGCGCCGTCGGAGAAGAAGCGCACCTGGTGCGGAGTCAACTCCACCACCTCACCGTCATGCGGGTGGATGACGGTGCGCGTCTCGCTGAGAAAGGCGGCGATCGAGGAGGCGAGGAAGTTCTCGCCGTCGCCGAGGCCGATCACGAGCGGCGTCTGATGGCGGACGCCGACGAGGACGTCCGGCTGGTCGTGATGGATCGCAACGATGGAGAAGTGCCCTTCGAGCTGCGGGTAGACGCGGGAGAGCGCCTGGGTGAGATCGCCCTCGTACGCCTCCTCGAGAAGGTGGACGACGACCTCGGCGTCGGTCTCGGACGTGAGCGTGTGGCCCCGCTCGGCGAGCTGCTCCCGGAGCTCGACGTAGTTCTCGATGATCCCGTTGAGGACGATCGCGAGCCTTTCCGGCTCGCAGCCGGTGAGCGGGTGGGCGTTCTGCTCGGTCACGCCGCCGTGGGTCGCCCAGCGCGTGTGGCCGAGCCCGTGGCGCGAGTGGGAGCCGTTCGGACCGGCGGCCGTGACGAGGTTGCTCAGGTTGCCGACGGCGCGGACGTATTCGAGCGAGTCGTGCTCGCGCAGCGCGATGCCGGCGGAGTCGTAGCCGCGGTACTCGAGACGGCGCAGTCCCTCCAGCAGGAGCGGCTTCGCCTCACGCGATCCGACGTATCCGATGATCCCGCACACGCCTGACTCCTTTCCCCAGTGGCCGGAAAGACGCTCCCTGAAAGCACAAAGAGCCCGGCTGCACGACCCGATCGCTTCGTCGCGGACGGGTCAGCCGAGCTCGCGTATCACCAGGGCGGCGATGGTAGCACAGAGCTTTTCCGCCTCTCCCTGCGTCTCGGCCTCCGCGAGCACACGGACGACGGGCTCCGTGCCCGACGGGCGGACGAGCACACGACCCGAGCCACCGAGCTCGTCGTTCGTGCTCTCGACAGCGGCGAGAAGCGCGCCGGGAAGCGGGCCCCGACCGCTGCGCGGCAGGTTCCGCACGACCTGCGGGAAGCGCGGCATGACGGCTACGGCCTCGGAAAGCGTGCTGCCCCGAAGTGTCTTGCACAGCAGGAGCCCGGCGACCAGGCCGTCGCCCGTGACGTGGCCGTCGAGCCAGATCAGGTGGCCGGACTGCTCGCCGCCGAGGAGCAGCCCCTCGCGGCGCAGCGCCTCGAGGACGTCGCGGTCGCCGCCGTCGGTGCCCACGACCCGGATGCCGCGCTCCTCCATCAGCCGGTGGAAGCCGAGGTTCGTCATCGTCGTCACGGCGACGCCCTCGACGCCGAGGTCGAGCGCGAGCACGGTGAGGATCTGGTCGCCGTCGATCGGCTCTCCACGCTCGTCGACTGCGAGCATCCGGTCGCCGTCGCCGTCGAACGCGATCCCGAGGTCGAAGGCGCCGGTGCGAACGAGCTCCGAGAGCGCCCGAAGGTCGGTCGCCCCGCAGCCGACGTTGATGTTCGTCCCGTCCGGCCCGTTGCCGATCGCGGTCACCTCGGCGCCGAGCTGCTCGAACGCCCGCGGCGCGAGGCCCGCGTAGGCGCCGTTTGCGCAGTCGACGGCGATGCGGAGACCGCTCAGGTCGGTCCCGAAGCGGTCGAGGACGTGATCGAGATAGCTGTCGGCGGCGACTTCGACTCGGTCGACCTCCCCGCCGCCTTCTGCGGGAGCGTCGAGGAGCGCCTCGATCTCCTCCTCGGCGGAGTCGGTCAGCTTGCGGCCCTCGCGGTCGAAGAACTTGACGCCGTTGTACTGCGGCGGATTGTGCGAGGCGGAGATGACTACTCCGAGGTCGAGCCGGAGCAACGCCACCGCGGGAGTCGGGAGGACGCCGGCGAGGACGGCCGTTGCGCCCGCCGAGGCGACGCCGTCCGCGAACGCGTCCTCGAGCTCGGGGCCACTGGCGCGCGTGTCGCGGCCGACGAAGATGCGACCCCGGCCACACCAAAGCGCTGCCGCCTTGCCGAGCCGCTCGACGAGCTCGACCGTGAGCTGCTCGCCGACGACGCCGCGGACGCCGTCCGTTCCGAAGTACTGCCGCGCCACGGCGCGGGAGGCTAGCGCTTCGAGAACTGCGGCGCCTTGCGCGCCTTGTGCAGGCCGGCCTTCTTGCGCTCGACCTGGCGCGCATCGCGCGTGAGGAAGCCCTCGCGCTTGAGCGGAATGCGCAGTTCCGGGTTCGCCTCGACGAGCGCGCGGGCGATGCCGTGCCGCACGGCTCCTGCCTGTCCCGTCAGGCCACCACCGTGGACGCGGACGCGGAGGTCGTACTGCCCCTCGACGCCTGCCACCTTGAGCGGCGAGACGGCGATCGTCTGCCAGACGGAGCGCGGGAAGTAGTCCTCGAGCGTACGGCCGTTGACCCACGTCGAGCCGTCGCCGGGCCGCAGGATGACGCGCGCGACGGACGTCTTGCGCTTGCCGGTGCCGCGGTACTGGGCCAACTCGCTCATGAGGCTGTCCCCAGCGGACGCGGATTCTGGGCCTCGTGCGGATGCTCGGGGCCCGCGTAGATCTTCAGCTTCGTGAGCTGCTGGCGCGCGAGGCGGTTCTTCGGGAGCATTCCCTTCACGGCGACGCGAAGCACCTCGGTGGGCCGGCGCTCGAGCTGCTCGCGGAGGGTGCGGCTGCGCAGTCCGCCGGGATAGCCCGAATGGCGGTAGTACCGCTTCTGATCCAGCTTGTTGCCGGTGACCTGGATCTTCTCGGCGTTCACGACGATCACGAAGTCTCCGGTGTCGACGTGCGGCGTGTACTGCGGCTTCTGCTTGCCGCGGAGCGTGTCGGCGATCTGGGTCGCGAGCCGGCCGAGCGTCTTGCCCTCGGCGTCGACGAGGTACCACTCGCGTGTGACCTCTCCTGGCTTGGCGCTGTACGTCTTCATGAAAAGAGGCGGACAGCTGCCCGCCGGCGGCCGATTGTAGCGAATGATCGCCGCAATCCAGCCTCGAAAGCAGCCGCTCCGCCGTGCGAGGGATGGCGCACGTACGGCGCATCGAGAACGACGGCGGCCAGGCGCCCGACGGCGATCACGGTGCGCTCTCGGGTCAGCTCGCGGAGGAACGGCGTCGCGGCCTCGATCTCTAGTTGTGTGGGCCTGCGGTTCGACGTCGCTGTCCCCGGATGCGTCGGCACGACGTTCCAGAGCAGCACCTCGCCCTCGATCCCGAGCTTCGCGAGCACGCGGTGGACGATCGTCGCCGTCGCCTCCGCGGGGCCGGTGCCCGTGAGCTGCCGCTCCGAGGTGAAGGGAATCCCGCTGACCCGCGCACCGCGGTAGCCGGCCGCCTCGCCGACGAGCACGACTTCGGCGGAGCCATGCGCGTCGAGATACGCGCGCAGGCGGTCACGCAACAGAGGCAACGTGGCGTACTGGTTGAACGTCTCGCCGATGGTCGCTGCGGCAAGCCGGCCAACGAGGTCGCCCATGGGTCAGGCCAGAGCTTCGGCCGCCGCGCCCGGCGCGACCGCATCGAGCCGCTCGAGCCACGGCTGCGCCTGCAGGCGCTCGAACGTGTCTCGCGCTTCGGCCAGCAGCGGCTGCGCGTCCGCGGGCCGCATGCGAGCGTTCAGCCACTCGCCATGCTCGAGCTGGACGACGGCCAGGTAGAACGGAAGCTCGAGAGCGCGGAATTGCGCTGCTGCCGCGGTGTAGTGCCTGTCCGCGCCGGGATCGTCACCCGCGAGGAGCGCGCGGAAGCGATCGGCAATTGCGTCGAGCAACGGCGCCCGTAAGCCGGCAGGCTGCTCCTCGATCGTCGCAATGAGCCGTTCGGCTTTGCCCCGATCACCAAGCGCGACCGCAGCCTCGAGCGCCCGCTCGAAGGCGCGCTTGACGTCCTGGGCATTCATTCCGAGCGAGACTCGACCCTCGAAGGAACGTTCGGCGGCTGCGAGCGCACGCTCGGCGTCCCCTTCCGCGAGAGCGAGGGAGGCGGTTGCGGCCTCGAAGCACCCCGCTGCCTGGACGTCGCTCGAGTTCCGGAGCAGTGCGTCGTGGCACGCGAGCAGCTGCCGCGCCGCGTCGAGCTGCCCGCGCTGCAGGTAGATCTCCAGCGGCCCCGTCAGGACACTCAGAATGTTCGCGTCAGAGCCGAGTTGCTCCTCCGGGATCTCGGCGAACCGCGCGAGCGATTCGTCCCAACGACCGAGCATCGTCAGCGCGTGACTCATCTCGCTCAGGGCGAACCATTCCCTGGTTCGATGCCCGATCCTCCGGGAAAGCGCGAGCATCTGCTCTTGGTGGCCGAGCGACTCGGCGTAGCGATCCATCTGGAACGCAAGGTCCGAGAGCTGACCCTGGAGCGACGACGCCATCGAGTAGATCTCGTCGGTCATCGCCAGGTCGAGAGCGAGCTGATAGAGGCCACGTGCCTCCTGGGGCCGACTCGCAGTGAGGATCATCGCCCGGGTCGTCCAACACCGGCAAAGAACTTCCGGCAGCCGGAGCGCCTCGGCGAAATCGAGCGCGAGTTCGTTGCGCTCGGCCGCCCGCTTCGGATCACCGCCGAACCAGTAGGACTGCGCGAGACGCGAGAGTAGAAGTGCGATCGCCTCGTCCGGCTCGTCGTCGGCAACGACCTCGTAGGCTCGCTCCAGCCGCTCGGTGGCCTCGGCACGACGGCCGCGGGTGCCCTCAACCGTGGCGACCCAACTCGAAGCAAGCGCGGCCCCGTGGGCATCTCCGCTCTCCTCGTAGAAAGAGAGCGCACGTTCGAAGGCGCTTCCGGCGTAGTCATTGTCCGAGATGCGAAGCGCCATCTCGCCGGCACGCAGCAGAGCCTTCGCTTTCTCCTCCGGGCGCTCTGCAAGCTCAGCGGTCTGCTCGAAATAGCGCTGCGCCTCTGCGGAGGCGCCGAGGGAGCCCGCTCTCTCACCGGCTCGCAACAGCGATTCGTGCGCGCGCCGGCGAAGGTTTTCGCCGTCCTCGGCGCCGGGGTCGAGCCGGTAGGCATCGAGGAGATGGGAGGCGATGACCTCCGAGACCTCATCCTCGCCGAGAGCGGTTGAGAGATGGTCCGCCGCCGCAAGGTGCTTCTCCCGACGTTCCCGCTTGGGCAACGTCTCGTATGCGACATGCCGCAGGAGGTCCTGCAGAAAGGTGTACTGGCCCTGTTCGGGCGAGCGGGGATCGGACTGCAGACCCAGCACCTCGCGCCGCACCATGGCGGTCAGCAGCTCCTCCAGTCGCTCGGGCTCGAGGCCGCTCAGCGCGGCGAGCGCCCGCGGAGTGAATGTCTTGCCGAGCACGGCCGCGTCGCCGAGCAGCCGCCGCTCCTCGGGGCCAAGCCCGTCGAGGCGGGCAGCGATGAGCGCATGCAGTGTCTCCGGCACTTCCAGCGTTCCCACTTCGCCGACGACCTTGTACGCAGAACCGTCCTCGACCAGGAGGCCGCGGTCGAGCAGCATCCGCACCGTCTCCACCGCGTAGAGGGGTACGCCTTCGGCACGTTCGAGAATCTGCCCGCGCAGCGTGAGCGGCAGCCCGGGCACCAGTCCGATGAGCAGCTCCTCCATCGCCTGCTCGGACAGCGGCTCCAGGTAGAGCGAGGTGAAGTTGCGGTGCCCGGCACCCCAGGTGGGCCGCTTTTCGAGCAGCTCGGGTCGCGCCATCGTGACCACGAACAGCGCCTTGTCGCGCGACCACTCGAGCAGGTACTCGACGAAGTCCAGGAGCGACGCGTCCGCCCATTGCATGTCCTCGAAGGCGAGGATCGTCGGGTACGTGTCGGCGAGCCGCTCGAAGAAGAGCCGCCAGGCGGCGAACAGGTCCTGGCGATCGTGGGACGCTTCTTCGCCCAGGGCGAGCAGCTGCGCCAGCCGGGGCTGGACGAAGCGCCGCTCCTCGGGATCGAGGAGGTGCTCCTCCAGCGCAGCGTGGAACTTGGTCAGCGCCTCATCCGGCTCATCGTCCTCGGCGATCCCGCAGCGCCAGCGCACCATGTCGGCGAGCGCCCAGTACGTCACGCCCTCGCCGTAGGCCAGGCAGCGGCCGCGGTGCCAGTAGATCGTCTGGACGATCCCGTCGAAGTACTTGTAGAACTCCCACGCGAGGCGGGACTTGCCGATCCCGGCGATCCCGGTCACGGAGACGAGCTGCGCCCGCTGCTCGTCCGCACAGACGTGGAAGAGATCCTTGATCTGACGGAGCTCTCGGTCGCGACCCACGAACGGCGCTTCGAGGCCCTCGGACTTCAGCGAGCCCGCCCGTCCCGACACGACCCGCAACGCGCGCCAGAGCGGCGTCTCGCCCTCCTTGCCTTTCAGCTCGAACGTCCCCGCCTCCTCGTAGACGACCGTGCCTTCCGTCGCCCTCCGCGTCGCTTCGCCCACGAATACGGAGCCCGGCTCCGCGACCGACTGGACTCGCGACGCCGTATTCACGACGTCACCGGCCACCATCCCCTCGCCGACTGCGGCCGTGTTGACTGCGGCCTCGCCCGTCAGTACGCCGGCACGCGCACGCAGTCCGTCCAGGCCCGCTTCCTGGCCGAGCGCCTGTACCGCAGCGACGAGGTCGAGTGCGGTGCGGACAGCGCGCTCGGCGTCGTCTTCGGTCGCCACCGGAGTTCCCCAGACGGCCATCACCGCGTCGCCGATGAACTTCTCCACCACGCCGCCGTACAGCTCCACGAGACGTCGGCACGTGTCGAAGTAGCGGGAGAGAAGTTCCCGCACCTCCTCCGGATCACGCGACTCCGAGAGCGAGGTGAAGCCCACGAGGTCTGCGAAGAGCACCGATACGAGCCGGCGCTCGGCGACCGCAGCCGGCGCCGGCGGAGGGGAAGCCGCCACCCTCCCAGGCACGTCGGAGAGCGACGTGCCGCACTCGCCGCAAAACCTCTCGTCGGGCTCGTATGGAGCGCCACACGAGCGGCAGGTGAGCTCGGCAGCAAGGGACGCGCCGCAGCCCACGCAGAATTTTCGTCCCTCGCGGTTCTCGCGTCCGCAGGAAGCGCAAACCGTCATGGGAAGAGCCTAGTCCGATGTGTCTACGAGCTCCAGCGGTTCCATCTCACAACTTCGTCGATCGAGCGCCGGCGCTGGGAGAAGACGCTCGTCGCGCGTTCCCAGTCGGGATCCTCGGCCGGATGGCCGACGGTGACGCCGACGACCACCGTCAGGTCGTCGGGAAGCGCCAGCAGCTCGCGCCAGCGGCCGTCCTCCTCGACCGGAACGCCGTACACGGCTACCGCGAGGCCTTCCTCGAGCGCCGCCAGCCACAGGAGCATCAGCGCCGCCCCCGCGTCGACGTGCCAGAACGGCACCGGCCAGATCACCTCGACCCCGCCGGTGACGGCGAGCTTGTCGGGCTGGTTGTAGCGGTCGTGGTAGTCCTGCTCCCGCGTCATGACGAGCATGTGCGCGGCTGCCTTGCCGAACCACTCCTGCGAGCGCTCGTCCTCCTGCCACCCCGCCAGCGTCCCGATCACCTCCGGGTCGTCGACAACGAGGAGCCTCAGGCCCTGGCTGTAGCCGGCGTTCGGCCCGCGCCGAGCCGCGCGAACGATGCGATCGAGCGTTTCGCGCGGCGCACTCTCGCCGGTGTAGCTGCGGACGGCGCGCCGCTTCTTCAGGAGCTCGTAGAAGGGCTCGTTTCCGGGCATCACGGCATTATCAGCAAGGGTGAGAGCGGTCGAGCTCGTCTTCGCCGTGGGATGGGGAGCATTCTGGCTCTACTGGCTCGCCGCAGCCTTCTCCACGAAGAAAGGTCACATCCCGTGGTCTCGGGAGCTCCGCATCCGCCTCGTGATCGTGGCCGCCGCCGTGATCGCGGTTCGCCTCGGTGCGTTTCGCGGGCACGGACTGAATGCGGATGTCTGGCGAGCCGGAATCGGACTGGCCCTGTTCGGGTGGGGTCTGCTGTTCGCGGTCTGGGCACGCGTCCACATCGGGAGCAACTGGGGGACGCCCATGACACGGAAGGACGAACCGGAGCTCGTGACGAGCGGGCCGTACCGGCTCGTCCGCCATCCGATCTACTCGGGGATCCTCGTCGCGGGGATCGGCACCTCCGTCGCGCTGAGCTGGTGGTGGCTCGTCGCCTTCGGGCTCGTGGCGATCTACTTCCTCTACGCCGCGACGGTCGAGGAGCGCTTCCTGACCGAGCAGTTCCCGGACGCCTTCCCGGCCTACAGGCGCTCGACCAGGATGCTCGTTCCGTTCGTCCTCTGACCTACTCCCACTCGATCGTCGCTGGCGGCTTCGACGTCACGTCGAGAACCACGCGGTTGACTCCCGGGATCTCGTTCACGATCCTCGCCGAGATCGTCTCGACGAGGTCGTACGGGAGTCGTGCCCAATCCGCGGTCATGGCGTCGTCGCTCGTGACCGCACGGATCACGATCGGGTAGCCGTACGTCCGCTCGTCGCCCTGCACGCCCACCGAACGAACCGCCGGCAGCACTGCGAACGACTGCCACAGCTCGCCGTAGAGATCGGCGCGCCGCACCTCCTCCTGCAGCACGGCGTCGGCCCGGCGCAGAATCTCGAGCCGTTCCGCGGTAACGGCGCCGATGATCCGGATCGCGAGACCGGGGCCCGGGAACGGCTGGCGCCAGACCATCCGCTCGGGCATCCCGAGCTCCTCCCCCACGCGCCGCACCTCGTCCTTGAACAGGAGACGCAGCGGCTCGACGAGGCGCATCTTCATGTCCTCGGGAAGGCCGCCGACGTTGTGGTGCGACTTGATCGTCGCGGCGACCCCCTCGGTGCCGCCCGACTCGATCACGTCGGAGTAGAGCGTCCCCTGCACGAGCCAGCGCACGTCACTGCCGCTTTGACTGCTGAGCTTGCGCGCCTCCTCCTCGAAGACGCGGATGAACTCGCGGCCGATGATCTTGCGTTTCTCCTCGGGTTCCTCGACCCCATCGAGCAGCGCGAGGAACCGCTCCTGCGCCTGCACGTGGACGAGCGGGACGTGGAAGTGCTCGCCGAAGGTCTCCACGACCTGCTCGGCCTCGTCCTGGCGCAGCAGGCCGTGGTCGACGAAGACACACGTCAGCTGCTCGCCGACCGCCTTGTGGACGAGCAGCGCAGCGACGGCCGAGTCGACGCCGCCCGACAGCGCGCAGAGCACGCGCTCGTGACCGACCTGCGCCCTGATGCGCGCTACCTGCTCCTCGATCACGGCGGCCGGCGTCCACGCCGGCGGCGCGTCGGCAGCGCGGTAGAGGAAGTTCTTCAGCACGTCCATCCCGTGTGGCGTGTGGACGACCTCGGGATGGAACTGAACGCCGTAGAGGCCGCGCTCGGGCGCCTCGAAAGCAGCGACCGGCGTGGCGGGCGAGCTTGCCACGACGCGCGCGCCCTCCGGCGCGGCGACCACGGTGTCGCGATGCGACATCCAGACCGTCTGCTCGGGAGGCGTGTCGGCGAGCAGCTCGGACTCGGTCACCTCCATCGAGGTGCGCCCGAACTCGGAGACGCCGGTGCGGTCGACGCGGCCGCCGAGCTCGAGAGCCATGAGCTGCGCGCCGTAGCAGATGCCGAGCGTCGGGATGCCGAGCTCGAACAGCCCGGGGTCGACACGCGGCGCGTCGTCGGAGTAGACCGAGGACGGGCCGCCGCTCAGAACGAGCGCGTACGGGTTTCGGGCGCGCACCGCCTCGGGTGTGATCGTGTGGCCGACGAGCTCCGAGTACACGCGGCACTCGCGCACGCGCCGCGCGATCAGCTGCGAGTACTGCCCACCGCAGTCGAGGACGAGCACAGGCCGGTCCTCCCGGGCCGGGAGATCGAGAACCTGTGCCTTCTCAGCGCCGATAGTTCGGCGCCTCCTTCGTGATCGTCACGTCGTGCGGGTGCGACTCGCGCAACCCTGCCGCCGTGATCCGGACGAACTGCGCGCGCTTCATCTCGTCGATCGTCGCGGCGCCGCAGTAGCCCATCGCCTGGCGCAGCCCGCCGACGAGCTGATGGACGACGTGCTGCAGCGGGCCCTTGTAGGCGGTGCGCCCCTCGATCCCTTCGGGAATCAGCTTCTCGACGTCCTCGACGTCACCCTGGAAGTAGCGGTCCTTCGAGAAGCCGCGCGCCTTCATCGCGCCGAGCGAGCCCATGCCGCGGTACTCCTTGTAGCGCTCGCCCTGGACGAGAATCACGTCGCCGGGCGACTCCTCGACGCCGGCGAGCAGCGAGCCGACCATGACCGCGTCGGCGCCGGCGCCGATCGCCTTCGCGATGTCACCGGAGGACGTGAGGCCTCCGTCGGCGATCACCGGCGCGGCCTGATCCGCCGCCACGCTCGCGACGTCGTGAATCGCGCTCACCTGCGGCACGCCGACTCCCGCGACGACGCGCGTCGTGCAGATCGACCCGGGCCCCACTCCGACCTTCAGTGCATCTGCTCCGGCGTCGAG
>JAICME010000135.1 GCA_025929425.1 Thermoleophilia bacterium
CGTTCGAGCATGCGCTCCTGCACGGCTTCCCACGGCAAGCGGAGCAGTGCCCCGATCAGTGGCGGCCCCAACGGCTCGGAACCGTTCGCCGACGCTGTCGTAAAGCGGCTTGACTTATCACCGTCGCCCATGTATGGTCAAGTCACTTTACTAACTGCATCGAGGAGGTGCAAGGTGATCACCATGAGCACGCGCGAGGAGATCAAGGTCGGAGAGATGACCATCCGCTTCCTGCTCGAGGGCGAGCAGTCGGAGGGATCGGTTGCGATGTTCGAGTTCGACGTTCCCGCCGGGTCGCGGATCGCCGCGCCGCACAGCCACGACGGCTACGAGGAGACGATCTACGGCCTCGCGGGCGCGCTCGTGTGGACGATCGAAGGCGAGTCGCGCGAGGTCGGAGCCGGCGAGGTCGTCTGCATCCCTCGCGGAGCCGTCCACCACTTCGCCAACACCGGCGACCTCGACGCCACGGCGCTCGCGATCGTCACCCCGGGGATCCTCGGGCCCGACTACTTTCGCGAGGTCGCCGCGATTCTCGCCTCCGCCACCGCCGGCCCACCCGACCTGGCAGCGATCGGCGACGTGATGCGCCGCCACGGGCTCACCCCTGTCGGCTGACAGCGACACCCGCAGGGCAGCATCCTCGTAGAGCGCGAAGGCCTCAGCGTCACCCTTGGCACCCGGCCGGGCGGTGAACGCGTGACGAGCTCACACGTCCACCGGCACACCGAGGCCTTCTATGTACTTGAAGGTGAGCTCACCTTCCAGGTCGGTGCCGAAGACGAGGAGGTCGCGCTCGGCGCGGGCGGTTTCGTGGCCGTGCCGCCCGGTGTCGCCCACGCGTACGGCACCGCCGGTGACGGGCAGGCGCGCTGGCTCGTCGTCCACGCACCCGACGGCGGCTTTGCGGCCTTCATGCGGGGCCTCGCCGAGGGGGTCCAAATCGATTGGGACATCGCGCCGGTACCCCCGGATGGGGGCCTCAGCGCAGACCATGCGATCGTGTCCATCGGCCGCGAGCTCGATTCTCGCGGGGGCCCCGGTAAAACGCGCTAGAGGCCCGCGATCCCACGCTCGGCGGCCTTCTGGACGAGCTTGCCGGGATCGAGCCCGAGCTTCGTCAGCAGCGCTGCATGCTGTTCGTGGTCGATCTTGTCGGGGAGCTCGTCGAGGGCGTGTTGCACCTTCTCGCTCTGCCCTTCCTTCTTCAGCTCATCGAGGACGAACTGCTTGTCGAGGTGCATCGTTGTCTCCTCTCTAGCTCGTCCCCTGTTCGACGAGCATGACCAGCGTCTCGGGCAGGACGCCGTCGAACGCCATCGCATCCGCAGCTTCCTGTGTCTCCATGAAGCTCATCACGGCATCCATGTCCGAGATGTCCATCAGGACCCCGACCCGTCTGGGGTTCTCCGGATCGACGAAGGTGCGGATGTTGGTCACCCCGAGCGGTGCGAAGATCTCCTCGCGCTTCGGCGAGGCAAGCCAGTGCTCTGTGTCCGCGACATCGTGATAGGCCATCACGGTCGGCATGTGCTCTCCTTCCTTCGCGGTTAGAGGGCGAGACTAACCCTTTCTGATCCCGGCACTCGATCGATCGGCCGTGCATGCAGATGCGGTTTGTCGCCGTCCTCCTCGGGGCGGCCTGCGCGGCCGCGGACGCGGTTTCGATCTCGTTCATCCCGCCGGGCTGCGGAAGGTGACTCTGACGCGCTGGCGCACGCAGCGGTCCTAGCGGGGAACGAGTGCAAAGAGCCGGCCGAGACCCACGAGGTAGAGCCGTCCGTAGCCGGCCACGGCGGGCGAGTACTCGCCGTCTGCCCACTCTCGCTCGACGTGTCCGGTCCCCGCGGCGAGGGCGTACGTGCGGTGTGCGAACGTCGAGAGGTAGACCACGCCGTCCACGACCGAGGCGGCGCCGGAAATCGGCGCTCCGGCCTCGAAGCTCCAGCGGAGCGAGCCGGTCCCGCCGTCGAGCACGTAGAAGGAGTGGTCATAGGAACCGACGAGCACCAGGCCACGCCAGACGGCGGGCGACGCGTAGACGTACCCGCCGGTGCCGAAGCTCCAGAGCAGGCCGCCGTCGCTCGCCGACAACGCGTAGACGTGACCATCGACCGAGCCGACGTAGACGCGACCGGCGTTGACGGCGGCGGTCGAATAGATCTTCCCGTAGCCGACGGTGCGCCAGAGCAGCTTGCCGCTGCGCGCGCCGAGCGCGACCATCTCCCCGGCGTAGTTGCCGATGTAGATCCGGCCGTACGCGAGTGACGGCGACGCCTTGATCGGCGCTCCGGTGGCGTAGGCCCAGCGCAGCCGCCCGGTCCGCGCGGCGAAGGCGTAGACGCGACCGTTCTGGTCGGCGGCGTAGACGAGGCCGTTGGCGACGAGCGGCGAGGACTCGGACGGGCCGATCGCCCGCCGCCAGCGGATCCGGCCGGTCGTGGGTGAGAAGGCGAGCAGCTCTCCGCCCCGCAGCCGCGACCGGCAGCTGCTGTGCGCGATGAAGGCGGCGAAGAGGAGGTGGTCGGCGAGCGCCGGGGACGACCAGCCGCAGCGGTGGGCGTTGTAGCGCCAGCGCACCCGTCCCGTCGCCGGATCGAGCGCGTAGAGGCGCCCGTCGAACGCCTCCTCGAAGACGCTCCCGTAGCCGACGACCGGCGGGAACTCGAGGAGCGCGCGCCCGTGGAACGTCCAGACGCGGCGGAAAGGCGGCCTCAGCCCCGGCGCCTCCACCGCGCGCAGGCGCGCGTTGTCCGCCCCGTACGTCGGCCACGGCAGCGACGCGCTCGGCACTGGCGTCCTATCCGGATGCGTGACGCTCGGAGGCGGCGTGGTGGTCGGCGGCCGGCTGCCCCCGCAGCCCACGAGTGCGCCGGCTGCAGCAGCGATCAGCCCTGCGGCGGCCAGACGCCCAGCCATTGCGGCTCCCCGCTGAGGTGGGTCCAGAGGTTGGAGACGAGCCGCGAGACCGTGGGCCAGTGGGCGCTCGCGCCGAAGTTGATCGCGCCGGCGTCGAACACCGTCGAGCGGCCGCGCTGATAGATGGTCATGTTCGCGGACTTGCCGGGCCCGAACGCGTTCGGGATCGTGGCGAGGACGTGGGTGCCGGCCGGCGAGGCCTCGTTGGGCTCGTCGATCTCGATTCCGTAGCGGCCGAGCAGGCTACCGTCGTGGAGTTGCGTGCCCGCGAACAGCCACGTCGCGGCCGAGGTGTCGACGATCCGGTAGGGCCGGTTCGGGTACCTGGACTCGTTCCAGCCGACGTACTGCGAGCCGACGAGGGCGGCTTCGGGCCGACGGAGGTCGCGCCAGCGGGTGCGGCCCACCATCGTGTCGCCGTGCACGCTCACGCGGTAGAAGAAGTTGTTCGCGGCGAGGAATGCGAGGTTGCCGCCCGCATCTCTGTAGCTCGTGATCAGGTCGTACGTGTGCGAGGTGACGTACTCCTCGTGGCCGGCGAAGACGATCAACCGGTAGCGGCTCAGTTGCTTGGCGCTGGAGATGCGCTCGAGGTCGTCGTCGGAGACGAAATCCGCGCGGTAGCCGCTGCGCCAGTACCAGCGCAGAAAGCCGAGGTCGAAGCGCCAGAACTGCTCCGGTAGCCCCGTGGGCACTTTGCCGCCGCGCACGTCGCTGCCCGCGAACGGGTTGGCGAGGTCGATCACGTGAACCGACGGGGTGAGGTACCAGGAGTCGCCGTCCGTGACGTCGTACGCGTGCCAGGTGTTCGTCGGTTCCACGACGAGGACGGGCTCCGTGCCGAGGCGCTCGGAGCGGAGGACGAACGGTGCGTAGGCGGTATGGCCGTTCCAGCGGAGCCGCGCGACGTAGTCCCCGCTCGGCCAGGTCGCGTCGAGGCGCACGCGCACGTGCCAGTGCGACCGGGCGGTGGGGCGAAGCACCTGCCGGGGAGCCGTCACCGCCTTGCCGAACAGAGTCCGGTCCCAGCCGAAGGACTGCACCGTCGGGGTGACGGGGCTGCCGGCAAGGAAGAGCTGGAGCGTGACGCGCTCGGTCGTCCCGCCGCCGATGTCGAGCACGGCGGTCTGTCCGGGCGCGTAGCTGCGCGCCTCGAAGCCGGCGAGAAGCGGCGGGGTTCCCGCCCGGCTCGGGGCGAGCACGATGCCGAAGACGATCGCCAGCGCGGCCGTCACCGCGATGGCGGAGCCGAAGGTCACCAGCGTTGCCCGCTGCCTGCGGGTGCGCAGGAACCTCGCGAGCGGCGGATCGTGGAGGGGGTTCGCCGTGGAGTGCATGCGGGCCACGATCGGGGACGGTTCCAACCGGGCTCTAACGGCCCGCTAACGGCGGCACGGAAGGCGGCCTGCCAGGGTGGTACAACCCTCCGGCATTGGTCGAATTCGCGATCCTCGGCCCGCTCGAAGTCCGCGCAGACGGCGAGCCGGTCGCGCTCGGCGGGCCCAAGCAGCGCGCGCTGCTGACGATGCTTCTGCTCGAGGCGGGCCGGGTCGTCTCGATCGACCGTCTCGTCGACTCTCTGTGGGAAGGCAATCCGCCTGCGACTTCCACCGCCTCGTTGCAGAACTTCGTCGCCCAGCTGCGGAAGGCGCTCGGGCCGGACGTGATCGAGACGCGGCCTCCCGGCTATCTCATCCGCCTCGAGCCCGAGCAGCTCGACGTGGCCCGGATGCGGCGGCTCGTCGACGAAGCGCGCGCCAACGAGCCGGCCCGGCGGGCTGAGCTGCTCGACGACGCGCTCATGTCGTGGCGCGGGGAGCCGCTCGCCGAGTTCCGCTACGAGACCTTCGCCCAGGAGGAGATCGCACGGCTCGAGGAGTTCCATCTCGCCCTGCTCGAGGAGCGGGCGGAGGCGAAGCTCGCGATCGGCGCACACGCCGATCTCGTCACGGAGCTCGAGGCGCTCGTGCGCAAGCATCCGCTGCGCGAGCGACTCCGGGCGCAGCTGATGCTCGCGCTGTACCGCTCCGGCCGGCAGGCGCAGGCACTCGAGATCTACCGCGAGGGGCGGGAGCTTCTCGTCGAGGAGCTGGGCCTCGAGCCGAGCCCCCTCCTGCGCGGGGTGCACGCGTCGATCCTGCGTCAGGAGACGTTCGCCGTCGGCCGCGGGGCGATTCCCGAGGTGGAGCATTTCGAGGAGGTCGCGTCGGCGCTGCTGGCCGGCAAGGTCACCGTCGTGGTCGGCTCGGATTCGGAGCCACTCGCTTCCGAGCTGGCGAGGCGGTTCGGGCTCGAGAGCGTGAGCCCGGAGCTCGCGCGCATCTCGCAGGCGGTCGCCGTTCTCAACGGGTCGGGGCCGCTGTACGACGCGCTGCACACGCTCGTGGAAGGCGACGGCGAGCCGTCGGCTGTGCATCGCTTCCTCGCACGGTTGCCGGCGGTTCTGCGCGCGCGCGAGAGCGGGCAGCCGCTCCTCGTCACGACCGGCTACGAGCTCGCGCTCGAGCGTGCGCTCGAGGAGGCCGACGAGTCGTACGACACCGTCTGCTACCTCGCCGCGGGACAGATGCGCGGCAGCTTCTGCCACATCCTCCCCGGCGGGGCCGCGAACGTGATCGAGCGGCCGAACGCCTACACGGCTGGGCTCGACCTGGACGAGCGAACAGTCCTCCTCCACCTGCAGGGCCGCGTCGACCAGACGACCGACCGAGCGTGGGAGAGCTTCGCCGTGACGGAGGACGACTTCATCCACTACGGCGACGTCGCCCGCCGACTGCCGGTCGCGCTCGCCGCGCGGCTGCGTAGGACCCACCTCCTGCTGCTCGGCTACACGCTCTCCACCTGGACGCTGCGCGTGGTGCTCGACCGCCTCTGGGGCAGCGAGCCGTTGCCGTACCGCTCGTGGTCGGTGCACGCCGGGCCACAGCCGCTCGAGCGGGAATTCTGGCGGCGGCGGGACGTCGAGGTGATCGACATGGCACCGGCGGCCTACGTTGCGGAGCTTCAGCGAGTGCTGGAGAACACACGATGAGCGGCGCTCCGGAGAGCCCGTACAAGGGTCTGGCCGCGTTCGAGGACTCCGAGCTCGACGCGCTCCTCTTCTTCGGCCGCGAGCGCGAGGTCGCAGCGGTTGCGGCGAACGTGCTCGCCAGCCGCCTGACCGTCCTCTACGGGCCGAGCGGGGTGGGGAAGAGCTCGCTCCTCGGCGCCGGCGTCGCGCGTCGGCTGCGGGCTCAGAGCGGCGCGCCGGTCGTCTTCCACGACTCGTGGGCAGAGGATCCCGCCGCCCGGCTGATCGCCTCCATGCATGCCGAGTGCGGCGACCTCGGCGCGACGGCGGGGCTCGTGGACACGGTCGCTGCGGCCGCCCAGCGGGACGGCGAGCTGCATCTCCTCCTCGACCAGTTCGAGGAGTACCTGCTCTATCACGGCCTCGAAGGGCCGCTCAGTGAGGCGCTGCCCGAGCTCCTGCGCCGGCCGGGGCTGCGCGTCAACGTCCTCCTCGCGTTGCGGGACGACACGCTGGCCGAGCTGGACGAGTTCGCCGGCCGGATCCCCGAGCTCTTCGGGAACCTCCTCCGCCTCGACCGGCTCGACCGCGAGGCGGGCGAAGCGGCGATCCTC
>JAICME010000096.1 GCA_025929425.1 Thermoleophilia bacterium
AGAGCTCGACGAGGAGATGGTCTACGAGGCGCGCGCGGGCCAGGTGATCGTGCTCGGCGCTTCGTCGTGGCGGATCGAGGAGATCACGCGCTATCGCGTTCTCGTCTCGCCGGCGCCGGGCGTGCCCGGCGCAGTGCCGTTCTGGAAGGGCGAGGGCGCCGGCCGGCCGTACGAGCTCGGCGAGGCGATCGGGACGTTCGCGCGCGAGCTGCTCGCGGCGCGTGACCCGAAGGTTCCCGATCTCGACGAGCGTGCGGAGCGGAACCTCCTCACCTTCCTGCGCGAGCAGGAGCGCGCCACCGGCGCGGTGCCGTCCGACCGAACGGTCGTGGTCGAGCGCTTCCGCGACGAGATCGGCGACTGGCGGGTCTGCATCCTCACGCCGTTCGGCGCCCGCGTGCATGCGCCGTGGGCGATGGCGGTCGGCGCGCGGCTGCGCGAATCGCTCGGCCTCGAGGTGCAGTCGATCTGGTCGGACGACGGCATCGCCTTCCACCTCCCCGACGCCGACTCGCCGCCCGCGACCGACCTGCTCATGCTCGATCCCGACGAGCTCGAGGATCTCGTGGTCGCCGAGGTGGGGCAGACCGCGCTGTTCGGTGCGCGCTTCCGCGAGAACGCGGCGCGCGCCCTCCTGATCCCGCGCCGCCGGCCCGGCGAGCGGACGCCGCTCTGGCAGCAGCGGCTCAAGGCGCAGGGGCTGCTCCAGGTGGCGCGGAAGTACTCGAGCTTCCCGATCGTGCTCGAGACCTACCGCGAGTGCCTGCAGGACGTCTTCGACCTGCCCGCGCTGAAGCGGCTGCTCGCGCGGCTGCGCGCCCGCGAGATCGACCTCGTCGACGTCGAGACCGCCACCGCGTCGCCCTTCGCGTCGTCGCTCCTCTTCGACTACATCGCGACCTACATGTACGAGGACGACACGCCGCCGGCGGAGCGGCGTGCGCAGGCGCTCTCGCTCGACCGCGACCTGTTGCGAGAGCTGCTGGGGCAGGAGGAGCTCCGCGAGTTGATCGATCCGGCCGCGCTCGCCGAGGTGGAGGCGTCGCTGCGGCCGTTCCCGCTGGATCCCGAACGGCTCCACGATCTGCTGCGCCTGAGAGGAGACCTCTCGGCGGGCGAGTTCGACGAGGCACACGCCGCGATACTCGAGGCGGAGCGGCGCGCCATCCGGGTGGGCATCGCCGGCGAGGAACGGCTTGCGGCGGCCGAGGACGCGGGCCGCTACCGAGACGCGCTCGGCGTCGTGCCGCCTTCCGGTCTCCCGTCGGTCTTCCTCGAGCCGGTGTCGGATGCGCTGCGGTCCCTCGTCGCGCGCTACGCGCGAGGCCGCGGCCCCTTCACGACCGCGCAGGCATCGGCGTGGTTCGGGGTCGACGTCGAGGAGGAGTTGCGGGAGCTCGAACACGAGGAGAAGCTCGTTCGCGGCGAGCTCCGCCCCGGGGGCACGGAGCGCGAGTGGTGCGACCCCGAGGTGCTCCGTCGCTTGCGCCGTGCGTCGCTCGCAGCGCTGCGCCGTGAGGTGGAGCCGGTGGAGGAGGCAGCGCTCGGCCGCTTCCTCCCGAGCTGGCACGGCATCGATCGGCGCGCGTCCCTTCGCGAGGCGCTCGTCCCGCTGCAGGCGCTTGCGTTGCCGGTCGGGCTCTGGGAGGCGGAGGTGCTGCCTCGCCGCGTGCCCGAGTACCGACCCGAGCAGCTCGACCAGCTCTGCGCCTCCGGCGAGCTCGTCTGGGTCGGAGCCGGGCTCGATCGGGTCGCGCTCTTCTTCCGCGACGACGCATGGCTGCTCGGCCGCCCGTCCGCGGCGGCCCAGCCCGAGGGCGAAGCGCACGAGGCGATCCGCGCCGCGCTCACCGGCGGTGCGCTCTTCTGGGACGGGCTCATCGCCGCGACGGGGCTCGAGGCCGAGACCGCGCTCCCGGCTTTGTGGGATCTGGTCTGGAGCGGCGAGGTGACGAACGACTCCTGGTCGCCGCTGCGCGCCGAGCGGCGCTACCAGCCGCCGCGTCCCGATCGCCGCGCCCGGCGCTTCTCCCGCACGCGCGCGCATCGCCCGGCCGCGACGCAGGGGCGCTGGACGCTCGCGGCGGCACTCTTCGCCGGTGGCGAGCCCGACCGCCGCGCGCTCGCCGAGCTCCTCCTCGAGCGGCACGGCGTCGTCACGCGCGACGCCGTTCGGGCCGAGGGGATCCCCGGCGGCTACTCGGCGGTCTACGGCGAGCTGCGGGCGCTCGAGACGCTCGGCTCCTGCCGGCGCGGCTACTTCGTGGAAGGCCTCGGCGGAGCGCAGTTCGCCCTCGGCGGCGCCGTCGAGCGCCTGCGGGAGCTGAGGCCGCGCGAAGAAGACGAGCCGGAGCCGCTCGTCCTCGCCGCAGCCGATCCGGCGCAGCCCTACGGCGCCGGCCTTCCGTGGCCGAAGCGCTCGGGCGCACGAGCCGCGCGAGTGGCAGGGGCCCACGTCGTGCTGCTCGGCGGCGAGCCGGCGCTCTTCGTCGAGCGGGGCGGCCGGTCGCTCGTTCCGCTCCGCGAGCCCGACGAGGACTGGCTGCGGCCCGCCCTCGCCGCGCTCGTCGGCTTCGTGAAGCGCGGCGGAGCGAAGAGGCTCGCCGTGGAGCGCTTCGACGGAGAGCCCGTCGCGGAAACGCTCGCCATGCCGCTCCTCGTCGAAGCCGGCTTCCTCGCCGGCCCGCGCCGCGCCGTGCTCAGGGCATGACGACGGTTGCCTGGATCGGACTCGGCGCGATGGGCTCGCGCATGGCGACGCGCCTGCGCGACGCCGGGCGCGAGCTCGTCGTCTGGAACCGCACCCGCGAGAAAGCCGAGGCGCTGGGGGTAGCGGTCGCAGACTCGCCGCGGGAGGCCGCCGAGCGAGCCGAGTTCGTGTTCACGATGCTCGCGGATCCCGAGGCTCTGGCGGCGGTTACCGCCGGGGAGAAGGGCCTGCTCGCAGGCCTACCGGAAGGGTCCGTGCTGGTCGAGATGTCGACGGTGGGGCCGCAGGCGGTCGAGCAGCTGTCCGAGCAGATGCCTGCTCATGCGTCGTTGCTCGACGTGCCCGTGCTCGGCAGCCTCCCGCAAGCCGAGTCGGGAACGCTGAAGCTCTTCGCGGGCGGAGACGACGTCTCCTTCGAGCGTGCGAGACCGCATCGTCGGCTGAGGCACTCGAGCCGGATTCCTACGCTCAGTGGAGCCAGGGTGCCAGCTCGGACTCGAGCTCGCGGCAACCACGCGGAGCGACGATCCGCTTCCGCAGGCGCCGACCTTCGACGACGCACAAGGTCGGCAGCGTCTCGACCCCGAACCGCTTTGCGAGGTCCGGGTGGCGCTCCACGGAGACGCGTACGAGCTGGAAGGTGTCGTGGTTGCGGCGCCGCTGCAGTACCTGAGCCACGAATCCCTCCACCCGGCGGCAGCGACCCGACCGTGGCGAATGGAAGAACACGAGCCTCAGGTCGCGAGCCGGCTCCGAGACCGCAGGCTCGAGCTGTGTTGCGCTGTCAGGCTGCGCTGCGCTCATCACGTACCTCTTCCTGCGGCCTCCAGTCGCCGCTGAGCTCGGCGATGTACTCGTTCACCTCGCGAAAGAGGACCCCGCGGCTTGCGCCTTCTTCGGTTTGTTCCATCTGAGTCGACACACAACCCCCTTCTGCCGGTTGCTCATCCATCACCGCCGGCGTGGCTGCTTCCGTCTTCGATGCGGGGTCGAAGGGTTGTCGAGACTCCGCGCGTCAGGAACATTCTGCTCGATCGGTTCACGGCGAAAACATTGCGCTCCGCCCGGGGATCGTGGGCGAAGCGGCTCGAGGGATGACCGCGAGCCGTTCCGGGCGCTCGTAGCGGCGAGCACGCAACCGCCTGCTCGCCCAGGACGCGATCCTCAGCTCCCCTTGACCCTCGCTGCATCCGGTACTAGCTTCGGCTGGTGCGGTACTGCGGAAAGGGGAAGTTCATGAGACCGCTGTTTCTCGTTGCCATCGCTCTCGTGGTAGGCGCTCTTGTGCCGGCCGGCGGCAATGCACGCATCGCCGGCACGGCGATCACGATCGGCGTCCAGACCTCCAACAAGCCCCTGGGCGGTCTGACCTGGGCGACCTACGGCAAGACAGCCCAGGTCTCCGGCACCACCGCGGACGGACAGGCGGGCACGAGTCTGGAGTTACAGAAGAGCGCGTTTCCCTTCAGTGCCGGCTTCAGCACGGTCGGACAGACAACCACGGGTTCCGGCGGCTCCTACTCCTTCACGACCAAGCCGACCGTCGCTACCCGGTACCGCGTGGTCATCGCCTCGGACACCACCTCGCAGAGTTCGGTGGCGACCGTCTACGTCGACGGGGACTGGATCAACCTCCCGACGCACGCCTGCGGGGGGCTCAGCTGTCACGAACACTTCGCCAACACGATCATCTTCCCGGCAGCGGTCGCCAGACATGAAGGCGCGAAGCGCGCGTACTACTACTTCGGTGTCCGCTACGGCTCCCAAACCACTCCACCCACCAGCGTCAAGCTCGTCAAGTCCGGGCGGCTCCGCCACCTCAGCGGCACCCGGTACCGGGCAGGTTTCTCGGTCACCTTCCCAACGGTGCAGGCCTACTACTACTACTACTGGTTGATCTGCACAAAGGACACCGAGGCACGTGACGGGCTCGGCCTACCGGGCAAGCACCACTGCGGCGCCCGCTCCATCCGCTACTCGGCAATCAAACAGGGATACATCGGCTAGACCGAAGCCGACGACCGCACACACCTGAGCGACAGCCGAAAGGCTCACTTGCGGAGTTGTTCCGTCGGCCCCTCCCCCATTGGAGGCCGAGAGCTAGCGCGGTAGCCGCCAGCGCGACTCGCAGAAGCAAATTCTGAGGGGGACGCTCGGTGGGCGAGTGTTCCGAAATGACCGTCGAGCGCTAGGTTGCTCAGGACGAAACCGAGCCGAAGGAGAGCCAAATGTCGGCGTTCATCATCACGCGGATCCAGACAGGCGACTATGACGACTGGCGCCCGATGTTCGATCAGGATCGGCCGCAAGCTCGAGAGAAAGCACTGCTCCAGCGCGTACTCCGCAGTAGCGACGACCCAAACGAGGTCTTCGTTTACCTCGAATACCAGACCCTCGAGGACGCCAACGAAGCGCGTGATCGGCTTCTGGCGTCCGGCGTTCTCGACCGCTTCGACGACAAGCATGGTCCGAACGTGCTGATCGACGCCGGGTAGAGGATCCTCGCCTGGGCCGGTGTTCCGGACCGACCCCTGGGACTAGGGCCGGTAACGCATCGCGTCGCCTAGTGCATTGCGGCAGGTGATCAGCCCGGCCCGTCGCGAGCAGGTGAAGATGACGAAGCGGGTCATGCCGCTGTCGTTGCCGTCATAGCCGTCGATCTGGCGTGTCTGTCCGTCCTTCACGACCTTGGCGCGAAGCACGTCCAATAGCCCTGTATGTCGCCGTAGAGCTGGTGAACGGCGCGGCCGAATGCGGCTGTCCCCGCAGCCGGAGACGGAGCCCGCGGCGGCGACGCCGATGCCGAAGTCGTCGCCAGGGACACCGCAACCGACACTGTCGCAAGGAAGACGACGCGCCTCCTCACGGCGTCCATGATCTCACGTCTGATTTGGCGTCCTCAGCCGGACGCACTCCGCTCGGCCGCGACTGCTTCGGCGGCGAGCAGCCGCACGAGCTCCCCAACGCCGAGCTCCCGCCCTCGGGCCGCGCCCGTCCCGCCCATGTAGAGCGGCCCCTTCGCTGCGGCGACGGCACGCTGATCCGGGAACGGCAGGGCCGGTGGCCCGGCCATCAGCTCGGCCAGCACCGGTGTGCGAGCGGCGCGCATCGGTCGGCCCGTGTACGCGTCGGTCACGACCGTCTCGTGCGAGCGCAGCGCCTCGAGGTGCGCGCGTGGAACGCCGGCCTCCGGCGTGAAGAGAAACGCGGTTCCGAGCGAGACACCTTGCGCTCCGAGGCGCAGCGCGCCGGCAATCCCCGCGCCGTCCATGATCCCGCCGGCGGCGACGACCGGGACCGAAACGGCCTCGACGCAGGACGGCACGAGCTTCGGGAGCGGCACGAGCGGGAAGCCGCCGAGGAACGAGCCGCGATGTCCGCCCGCTTCCGCGCCCTGTGCGACGATCGCATCCACGCCGGCACGTTCGAGTGCCTCCGCTTCCTCGGCGGTCGTGGCAGTGCCGAGGACGACGATTCCGGCTTCCCGGAGCGGCTCCGGATCTACGACGCCGAAGGTGAAGCTGCAGACGGGTGGCTGTTCCTCCAGCACCACGTCGAGCGCGCCGTCGCGCAGGTACGGCGGAGCAAAGACGTTGACCGCGAACGGGCGGTCGGTGGCGCTCCTGACCTCGCGGATCGCAGCGCGCAACTTCTCGGCGGAGAGCGAGCCCCCCGCGACCGAGCCGAGTGCGCCGGCGCCGGACACGGCAGCGGCCAGCCCCGGCGGCGCGGTGTTCGCCATCGGCGCCTGCACGAACGGGTAGCGGACGCCGAGCAGCCCGCAGAGCGGCGTGTCGAGCAGGCTCACGCCGGGACGAGCTTGTACCCGGAGCCGCGTACGGTCAGTAGCCGCTCCGGCTGGGTGGGGTCGCGCTCGATCTTCCGGCGCAGGTTCGAGATGTGCACCTCGCAGGCGTGCTCGTCGCCGACGTGGTCGCTCGCCCAGAGGTGCTGCATCAGCTCCCGGCGCGAGACGACCGCCTCGGGCTGCTCGGCGAGGAGCGAGAGAACTTTGAACTCCGACAGCGTGAGATGGACCCGCTCGCCGTCGACGAGCACCTCGTGGCGCCCGAGATCGATCTGGAGCCCTCCGAGCCTGCGCACGGTCGCGCCGCCGCCGGCGCGGTCGAGCTCGCGCCGCCGCAGGATCGCACGTACGCGGCTCAAGAGCTCCGCGCTCGAGAACGGCTTCGTCACGTAGTCGTCCGCGCCGAGCTCGAGGCCCAGCACGCGATCGGCCTCCGCGTCCCGCGCCGTCAGCATCAGGATCGGGACGTCGCTCTCGGCGCGCAGGGCGCGGCAGACCTCGACTCCCGAGAGCCCCGGCAACATGACGTCGAGGACGACGAGCGAGTAGCGTCCCGACCGCCCCGACTCGAGCGCGGACGGTCCGTCCCGTTCCTCGTCCACCTCGAAGCCCTCGCGACGGAGCGTGAATGCGACGACGTCGCGGACGCCGGCGTCGTCGTCCACCAGCAGGATCGTGTCCGTCATGCCGCAGTCACCTCCTCCCGAACGCGCGCGGGTGTGAGGAGGATCCGGAAGACCGTGCCCTGACCGGGAGAGGAGTCGAGCTCGATGCGGCCGCCGAGCGTCCGCACCGACTCGCGCACGATGGCGAGACCGAGGCCGAAGCCGTGGGCGTCGCGCTCGCCGCGGTAGAAGCGGTCGAAGACGTGGCGCTGCACCTCGGGCCTGATCCCGGGGCCGGAGTCCTCCACCTCGACCGTGACCGCATTCGCGTCGCCGTAGGCGCGGAGAACGACGGAGCCGCGGGCTGTGTGCTTGGCCGCGTTCTCGCCGAGGTTGCGGAGCGCCTGCTCGAGCAGGTCGCGGTTCACCTCGACCGCGAGCCCGTCGGCCACTTCCACGTCGACGGTCACGCCCTGATGAGGCTGGAGGCCCGCAGCGACCTCGCGCAGGAGCGGGGCGAGGTCCACCGCCTCCACGCGCGGCACCTCCTCGCCCGAGTGGGCGCGCGCCAACGTGAGCATCGCGCGTGCGAGCCGCGCCAGCCTGCCCGACTCGCGCTCGATATGGCCGAGGAAGCGGTCGCGCTCGGCCGGATCCTCCTTCGCGCCGGCCTGCAACACCTCGACCGCGCCGATGATCGTCGTGAGCGGCGTGCGCAGCTCGTGCGCCGCGTTCGACACGAACTCGCGCTCGGCGAGCTCCCGCCGCTCCTGCTCGGTCAGATCGTCGACGACGAGCAGCGCCCAGTCGGTCTCGGGCTGGGAAGGGATCCCGGTGACGCCGTACGCGTGCGCCTCGTCCGGCGTGACGTGCACCTGCGTCACGGTCGCGCGCTCGTCGAAGAGGCCGTGCGCGAACGCGCGGAGCGCGAAGCCCTGCCACGGCTCGGGCAGCTCGTCTCCCTCGCGGAGGCGGCCGCCGAGGAGTCGCCGCGCCTCGGTGTTCGCGAAGTGGACGACCAGATCCTGGTCGATCGTGAGCACGCCTTCGTGCAGGCGCTCGAGCAGGAGCCGCAGGCGGTCGCGTTCGGCCTCGATGCGGCGGAAGGAGCGGCGCAGCTGCCGGCGCATCCGGTCGAAGTTCTGGATGAGCAAGCCGAACTCGTCGCGGAAGTGGTAGCGGAGCGGCGTCTCGAAGTCGCCGTGCGCGATCGCCTCGGTCGCGGCGCTCAGGCGGCGCAGCCGCAGGGCGATGAGCTGCGCGAACAGCAACCCGACGATGACGCCGATCACCCCGGCGATCACGCCCGCGCGGAGCGCCTCGCCGTTGACGGTGTCGATCGCCTCGGCCGTCGCCGGTTGCCGGCTGATGGCCACGAGCACCCCGCCGTGGTACGGGATCGCCGCCACAAAGACGCCGCCGTCGGAGGTTCCCTTCACGAACTGATCCCCGACCCGCGCGGCCTGGACGCCCTCGCGCTGGAGGCCAGGCGGTGCGGTCGCGGTCTTCGCTCCGGGCACGCCGATGAGTCGGAGGCGGACGTTTCCCTGCAGCTTGCTCGCCACGCTCTTGCGGGTTGCCGGTGTGACCTCCTGGTGGGCCGCACGCTGGGCGTCGGTGAGTGTCTGTGCCTCTCCGTGATTGCGGAACGCGTTCTCGGAGCGGTCGGAGAACTGCGCGACCACGATCGCCGTCGACGTCGCGGCGACGACGGCGAAGGCCACACCGAGCCACCAGCGCACTCCGATGAACGGCCTGGTCACGACCCAATCGTAGGCTTCCCGGCGTGCCGGAAGGGGATTCGCTCCATCGCGCGGCCCGGCGGCTGCAGCCGCTCGTCGGCCAGCGCGTCGAGGTGGAGACGCCGCATCCGCGCGCGGCGGTGAAAGGCCTGGCCGAGCGGCTCGACGGCCGGCGGCTCGACGGGGTGGAGGCGGTCGGGAAGAACCTTCTGCTCCGCTTCGAGGGCGGGCTCGTCCTCCGCAGCCATCTGCGGATGAAGGGCCGCTGGCGGCTGGAGCGGCGGGGAGCGAGCCGGGTCGGGAAACCGTGGCTCGTCCTGCGCGGCGCCGAGCACGAGGCGGTGCTCTGGAACGGCGCCGAGCTCGAGCTCATCGGCGTCCGTGGGGCCCCGCGGCTCCAAGCTGGAGGCACCGTCGGCAAAGCCGCCGCCGCCCCCCGGCTGAAGAGCTTGGGCCCCGACATCCTCGACGAGCCGCCCGACTACGCGACGATGGTTGCACGGCTCGGTGCTGCACCGGAGCGCGAGCTCGGCGACGCGCTGCTCGACCAGCGCTTCGTGGCCGGCATCGGCAACCTCTGGCGGGCCGAGGCGCTCTGGGAGGCTCGCGTCTCGCCCTGGCGGCGCCTCTGTGAGGTCGCGGACGACGAGCTGCGCACCGTGGTCGAGGCGGCGCACCGGCTGATGCGAACGGCGCTGGACGGGAGGCGGCCGCCGCGGCAGGTGTACCGGCGCACAGGCCGGCCGTGTCCGCGGTGCGGCGCCGCGATCAGCTCGCGTCCCCAGGGCGAGAACGCGCGCACGG
>JAICME010000186.1 GCA_025929425.1 Thermoleophilia bacterium
CGCGTCGGGTCGACGTGGATCCCGGGGCCCATCGTGGAGGTGAGCGTGATCTTCTTGATGTAGCGGCCCTTCGCGGCCGACGGCTTGGCGCGCACGATTTCCTCGATCAGCGCGGCATAGTTCTCCACGAGGGCCCGCTCCTCGAACGAGCGCTTCCCGATCGGGATGTGCACGTTCGCGCCGCGGTCGGTGCGGTACTCGAGCTTGCCGGCCTTCGCGTCGCGCACGGCCTTCGCCACCTCGAAGGTGACGGTGCCCGTCTTCGGGTTCGGCATCAGCCCGCGCGGGCCGAGCACGCGGCCGAGCCGGCCGACGTTCCCCATCTGGTCGGGTGTCGCGATCGCCACGTCGAAGTCGGTGAAGCCCTCCTCGATCCGCTTCGCGAGGTCGGCCGAGCCGACCACGTCGGCGCCTGCCTCCTCCGCCTCGCGCGCCTTCTCGCCCTCGGCGAAGACTGCGACGCGCTGCTCGCGGCCCGTGCCGTGCGGCAGCATCATCGTGCCGCGCAGCTGCTCGTCCGCGTGGCGGACGTTGAGCCCCAGGTTCAGGTGCACCTCGACCGTCTCGTCGAACTTGGCGGCGGGAGCGCCCTTGAGGAGGCGGATCGCCTCGACCGGCGAGTAGAGGTTCTCGCGATCGATCGCGCCCCTCGACTCGCTGTACCGCTTGCCGTGCTGTGCCATCAGAGGTCCGCTCCAACGCCGGCGAAGCCGGCATCTCCGCTCTTGATGAACTCCATCGAGCCTACGTTCATTTGTCCACCTCCACGCCCATCGAGCGGGCCGTCCCGGCGATCACGAGCATCGCCTGCTCGACGTCGCGCGCGTTCAGATCCTGCATCTTCGTCTCGGCGATCGAGCGCAGCTGATCGCGGGAGAGCTTGCCGACCTTCGCCCGGTTCGGCTCCGCCGAGCCCTTGTCGAGCCGCAGCGCCTCCTTGATCAGGACGGCCGCCGGCGGCGTCTTCGTAATGAAGTCGAAGCTCCGGTCCTCGTAGACCGTGATCTCGACCGGCGTGATGCGGCCGTTCTCCTGCGCGGTCTGCGCGTTGAACGCCTTGCAGAATTCCATGATGTTGACGCCGTGCTGGCCGAGCGCGGGGCCGACCGGCGGCGCCGGGTTCGCCTGCCCGCCCGGGATCTGCAGCTTGATGAGGGTCAGAACCTTCTTCGCCATTTCGCCTTCCTAGTCGAGCTTCTTCACCTGGTCGAAGCCGAGCTCGACCGGGACCTGGCGCTCGAAGATGTCCACGAGCACCTTCAGCTTCTGCTGGTCGGGGTTGACGTCGACGATCTCGCCGTCGAAGTCTGAGAGCGGTCCCGACGTCACCTTCACCGACTCGCCGAGCGAGTACTCGATCGTCGTCCGGGCGCGCTCGCCCCCCGCGGTCTGACCGGTCTTGAGGATGCGGTCGACCTCGGGCTGCGAGAGGGGCACGGGCGTCGCACCGGCGCCGACGAAGCCGGTCACCCCCGGCGTGTTCTTGACGACCGTCCATGCGTCGTCGTTCAGATCCATGTTCACGAGCACGTAGCCGGGCAGGACACGCTTCTCGGCCTGCACCTTCTGACCGTCCTTCGTCTCGATCACCTGCTCGGTGGGGACGACGACGCGGCGGAAGCGCTGCCGCTGCCCCATCGACTCGATGCGATGCTCGAGGTTGGCCTTGACCTTGTTCTCGTGGCCGGAGTAGGTGTTGACGACGTACCAGCGGAACATGCGAATCCTTTGCGGTGGGTTACTGGCCCAGGAAGAGCTTCTCGACGACGTGCTTCCACACGATGTCGTTGAGGTAGAGGTAGGCGCCGACGACGAGGCAGGCGATCAGCACGACGACGGTGCCCTGGATCACCTGGTTCTGCCCCGGCCACTCCACCTTCTTCAGCTCCGCCCAGCACTCGTGGACGAAGTGGAAGGGGCCGCCGCGGCGCTCCTCGACGTGCGAGCCGCCGCCGGCACCTCCCGCGCGAATCGCGGGGTTGCGCTCCGAGCGCGCGTCGGCCACGGGTTAGCGCGTCTCCCGGTGAGGCGTGTGCGTACCGCACCAGCGGCAGTACTTCGAGAACTCGACGCGGTCCGGCGTGTTCCGCTTGGACTTGATCGTCTGGTAGTTACGCCGCTTGCAGTTCGTGCACGCGAGCGTGATCGCAACTCTGACTCCGGTCTTGGCCATATCTCTTCTCTACGGGAGGTGACGTGCCCCGGGCACGCTGACGCACTGCCCTCGGGCCGCGGGATTGTAGCGGGACCCGCCCGACCGGCTCGTCTTTTCACCACCCACCCGGCAGTTTCGAGCGACCTATACTCGTCGGGTCGTGACCGACGGCCAGACCGGCGTCCGTACGTTCCTGATCGCCGACGTACGCGGTTACTCCCGTTTCACCGAGGAGTACGGTGACGAAGCGGCGGCCCGGCTCGCAGCCAAGTTCGCCCGCGTGGCCGCCGACGAGGTCGAAGCACACGGGGGCCGGGTCGTCGAGATCCGGGGCGACGAGGCGCTCGCCGTCTTCACCTCGGCGCGGCAGGCGATCCGTGCGGGCGTCGCGCTGCAGCGCCAGTTCGACCTGGAGACGGAGGCCGACTCCGACCTTCCGCTGCGCGCGGGAATCGGCATCGACGCGGGAGAAGCGGTCGAGCTCGAGGACGGCAGCTTCCGCGGCGCCGCCCTCAACATCGCCGCACGACTCTGCGGGCGGGCGCACGGCGGCGAGGTGCTCGTGAGCGAGAGCACTTCGCGGCTGGCCGGTCGGCTCGCGGGGCTCCAGTACGTCGACCAGGGTCGGGTGCGGCTCAAGAACATTCCCGACCCGATCCACATCCTCAAGGTCTATTCCGAGCTCGACGCCCTCCCCGCGAATCGCTGGATCGTGATGTTCTTCGGCAGGCAGCCCGGGCGAACCCTCAGCTGGAAGCTCGGGGCGTTCGTCGCCCTGATCGCCGTCGCCGCAGCACTCGCGGCTGTCTATCTGACGACGAACGACCACGGCGACGGAAGCAAGGCGTCCTCTTCTCTCACGACCGGAGGCGGAACGACCACCGGCCCCGGCACCCCTGCGGTGGTGACCGCGAAGACGACGTTGAAGGACCTCGTTCCGACCCCCCTCTGGAAAGACTGCAAGCTGCAGACGGTTGCCGATCCAAACGCACTCCAGACCGCGGTGTGCGTGCCTCCGCGAGGCCCACCTGATCGTTGGCAGATCTCCACGTATCCGAGCGGGTCTCGGTTGACTGCTGCGTACTCGGCAGAACTACGCCGGCACCCGACGATCAAGCACGGCACCGGCAAGTGCAACGCATTCTCGTGGGGCGGTGAGCGCCCCTGGCTGCACGGGCCGGAGAAGCCGGGCGGCCGGGTGTTCTGCTACTTCGACGGCGACAACGCGGTCATCGTCTGGACGCACGCACGCCTGGGGCAATCGAATCACCGCGATGTCCTGGGGATCGCCTACGAGAGCGGCAGCGACCAC
>JAICME010000130.1 GCA_025929425.1 Thermoleophilia bacterium
GCCGGTCACGACCGCGTCCGTGCCGTGGCCAACGCGCGGAGGCTCATCACCGTCGAGAGAGAGCTGAACGCCTTCTTCGAGGCGTCTCTTCAGCGCGGGCTCGTGGCCGGCTCGGCGCTCGTGCACGCGCTCGCGGTCAGCCACTGGCTCTCGGAGTACGCGCTGCTCGTCGTGGCACTCGTCTACGCGTATTTTCGCCGGCGGGAGATCTACCGCCGGTTCCGCAATGCGGTCTTGATCGCGAATGGGTTGGGATTGGCGGGGTATCTGGCGTTTCCCGCGGCGCCACCGCGGTTCTTCCCGGCCGACGGCTTCCGCAACAGCCTCTCGGGACAGCCACCACCTATGCACCCGACCGGGCTGATCGGCTTCGCCGGGAACCCCTATGCGGCGATGCCGAGCCTGCACGTCGCCGACGCGATCCTCGTCGCCGTCTTCCTCGATAGCCTCAGCAGCTCGCGGGCCGCGAAGGCGGGATGGCTCCTCTGGCCCTGCTGGCTCGCGTATGTGGTCCTCGCCACCGGCAACCACTTCTGGCTCGATGTCGCCGCAGGTGCCGTGGTCGCCGCCGCAGCTCTGGCCCTTCCGTCCGTGTTGCGACGGATCGGTGGAATCCCGGGTTCGCCTCGGCGCGACCGCTGGCAGGCTCGTGGTGGCAAGGAGGTTGCGATGCCTGAGAAGAAGCCAGAGAGCTCCCTCGAAGGGAATGCTCACACGTTCGCGGTCGGAGGGCGGGCGCTGACGGCCGCCTCGATCCTCTTGCTCGTGCCGTACCTCCGACGACGGCGCGAGCAGCGCAAGGCGCGCCACAGTCGCTTCACGATCTGCGGGCACTAGGCAAGGTCGAGAGCAGGGGCTATGTCGCGTCCTGAGGCGACCGGCATGACGGCAGAGCGGCACGGTCTGCGGGGCGAGCTCCTGGCGGCTACAGCCGGCTACCGGCATATCCACGAAGAGCACCGGCGAGCCCGCCCCGGAGGCCGCACCCATCGGCGCCTCGAGGCTCAGCTCGAGGCGCTCTCGGCGAACTTCGAGCGGCTGCTCGCCGACTCCTCCCTGGAGGAGACCATTCGCGCCGAGTGGCGGCGCCACCTCTACCACGGCGGTCCCGAGCCGGACACGCCCACCGCAGAACCTCCCTCTCACGCAGCGCATCGGCCGCCAGGGAACAGGGAGCGGGGGAGCGCGCCGCTCTGGCAGCGGTGACAGATCTGCAGTCTCGTTCGCGGCGTGTCACGATGAAGCGGTGCAGTTGGACGAAGAGAGGCTCGAGGCGCTCCGGAGCTGGGGCGAGAGGCTGCGGCAGTCGGGGGGCGAGGAGTACGCCGCTGTCGGTCGCGCGATCCTCATGCTCGTCGAGGAGATCGATCGCCTCCACATCGAGCTCTGGCACGCGCGCATGCAACCGAGCGAGCGAATACCTCCGGCGACCGAGCAGGCCGCCGAGATCCACGAGGAGCCCGTTGCGTCGAGCCTCCACGGACGACTGCAGAAGGTGCTTCGCCGCGACAGGAGCCCGGACCCTGTCGCAGAGCCGGCACCGGGCCCTGAAGGGGTCCAGCCGGAATCGGCGCAGGCCTGGATCGCCGCGTTGCGGCGGCAGAGATAAGAACCGCCGCTCACCGGTTTTCCACTTTTCAACAGGCGACTCCACAGTCTCAAACTGCGAAGCTACGTCTCCGCGTCGAGCTCCTCGCATTCGAGGCAAACCCAGTCGTCATCAGGATTCTCGCGCGCACTGAGAGCGGCGGGCACCATCGTCACGCCGCAGGTCGGACAGATCGGTGGGCGATCGTCCCCGTCCACGCCCCGAGTATCGCCGGCCTGCGCAAAGATGAAGGCGTGAACGGGAGCGGCCCCAAGGTCGTCGTCGACGACGTGACCGTGCGCTTCGACGGCGTGCTCGCGCTCGACGAGCTGAGCCTCGAGATCGGGCGCTCCGAGTTCGTCTCGATCGTCGGGCCGTCCGGAAGCGGCAAGTCGACGCTCTTCAACGTCGTCTCAGGGCTTCAGCGCCCGAGCTCCGGCCGCGTGCTCATCGACGGGCAGGACGTGACCGGCGAGACGGGCCATGTCGGCTACATGCTCCAGAAGGATCTCCTGATCCCGTGGCGGACGGTCGTGGGCAACATCGTCCTCGGCGCGGCGCTGACGCGGGGTGCGCGGAGCCGTGATCGCGCGGAGGCGGCTGCACTCGCGAGCCGCTACGGCCTCGGCGAGTTCCTCGACCACTATCCGCACGCGCTCTCCGGCGGCATGCGGCAGCGCGTCGCGCTCATGCGCACGCTCGCCCTGAAGACCGACGTGCTCCTGCTCGACGAGCCGTTCGGCGCGCTCGACTCGCAGACCCGGCTCGACATGCAGCTCTGGCTGCTCTCGGTCTACGAGGACCTCGAGGTGACGATCCTCTTCGTGACGCACGACGTCGACGAGGCGATCCTCCTCTCCGACCGCGTCGTCGTGCTGAGCGCCAGGCCGGGCCGGATCATGGCCGACCTGCCGATCACGCTGCCGCGGCCGCGGGGGCTCGACGTGCTCACGTCGCCGCCGTTCATGGATCTCAAGCGAGAGGTGCTCGGCCTGCTGCACGAGACCCCCGTCGCTGCCTCGCGATGAGCGCCCTCTTGCGGAAGACGGCTGTGCGCCTTGTGATGGCGGCGCTCGCAGTCGGCTTGATCTTCGGGGTCTGGAACCTCGTCATCTTCGCGTTCGACCTGAAGGCATACGCCCTCCCGACGCCGCAGGACTCGGTCGCCACGATCTACGACCGCTGGTCGACCTACCAGCCGCTCATGCTGCAGACGATCAAGGAGACCGTCTACGGCTTCCTGATCGGGGCGGCGATCGGCTTCTTCCTGGGCGTCGCGATGTCGGCCTCGAAGATCGTCCAGCGCCTCATCTACCCGAGTCTCATCACGTCGCAGGCGGTCCCGGTCGTGGCGGTTGCGGCGCCGCTCGCGATCCTCCTCGGCTTCGGTCTCGTCACGAAGCTCGTCATCGTCGCATGGTGGGTCTTCTTCCCGGTCGTCGTCAACGTGCTCGACGGTCTCGCCCGGGTGGATCGCGACCTCCTCAATCTCGCACGTGTGATGGGCGCGAAGCGGACGCGCACGTTCCTCGCGATCCAGCTGCCGGCGACGCTGAGCCCACTGTTCTCCGGCCTGAAGATCGGGGCCACCTACGCGGTGACGGCGGCGGTGATCGGGGAGTGGGTGGCCTCGCTGCAATACGGGCTCGGGACGTACCTCAATACCGCAGCCGCGTCGCTCGACACGCGAGGCGTGCTGGGCGCGACGATCCTGCTCACGATGATCGGCATCACGCTGTTTCTGATCGTCGCCGCCATGGGGATCGTCGCGACGCCGTGGGAGAGACGCTCGACCGCACGGCGCCGGACGCGGCCCGCAGGTGAGATGCTCGTAGGACACTCTGTTGAGACACCCCAGACATGAAAGGAGCTCGCCGATGGTCCGGTTCGCTTCCCGCCGGCTCGTGCTCGGAATCGCAGTCGCTGCCGCGCTGACGGCGACGGTCGTCACTGCGGCGTATGCCTCGTCCTCCCATTCCACATCCGCGAACCGGAGCAAGGGGCTCACGACCGTCCGCGTCGTGTTCGACTGGCCCGGGATCGACTTCGAGGCCGTTCCGCTCACGGTCGGCAACGCGCGCGGCTTCTACAAGAAGGCCGGCCTCGACGTCAAGATCGTCATCCCGCCGAGCACGTCGACGACGGTGCAGATGATTGCGGCCGGCAAGGGCGACATCGGCTTCGACACCACGACGGACGTCGTCTTCGGCCAGGCGGCCGGCATCGACGTGAAGTCGATCGCGAACTACTCCCAGAACAACAACTGGGGTCTCGTCGCGAAGCCCGGCGCCAAGATCGACATCAAGAAGATCAAGGGCAAGTCGATCGGGATCTTCACCGACTCGTGGACGAAGGCGATGATGCCCTACGTCCTCAAGGCCGGCGGCGTCTCGGCGAGCCAGGTGAAGCAGCCGATCTTCTCGAGCGACGACATCGCCCCGCTGCTCGCCGGGAAGATCGATCTCGCGACGAACACGCTCAACTACGCCATCGCGCAGGTGCAGAGCGCGACCGGCAAGAGGCCGAGCGTGTTGCTCGCGACGAAGTTCGGCGCGCCGAACGTGCCGGTCTGGGTCTATACGGCGATGAACTCGTGGCTCAAGGGGCACGGCTCACAGGCGAGGAAGTTCCTCTCGGCGACGCGGAAGGCGTTCGCGTGGTCGATCGCCCACCCGTCCGCGGCGGTCAAGGACTACCTCAAGGCGTATCCGAAGATCGGCGGCGGCATGAAGTACAGCCTCGACGGCTGGAAGGCGACCATTCCGGCGCTGGGCCCGGCGAACGCGCTCCTCACGCAGCGCGCATCGCAGTGGAAGCAGGTCGTCCGCGCGCTCAAGTCGGTCAAGCTGTTGTCGAAGCCGCTGCCGCCCTCGAGCTACTTCACG
The DNA here is from genome assembly GCA_025929425.1 of Thermoleophilia bacterium. Taxonomy (GTDB): domain Bacteria; phylum Actinomycetota; class Thermoleophilia; order Gaiellales; family Gaiellaceae; genus Palsa-739. Next base: position 4,474 of record JAICME010000130.1, read on the forward strand.
AACGCGTACCTCAAAGGCTGAACCGGCTCGGGGTGGCTCGCCGCGGCTAGGGGCGAGCCACCCCGCGGCCTAGCGCAACGGGAACTCTTTGCCCCGCTCGTCCTCCGGGCGCGGGCCGAAGATCCGTCGCTCGCCTGCGTCGATCTGCAGGTCGTTGATGCTCGCCTCGCGCCGCCGCATGAGCCCGAGCTCGTCGAACTCCCAGAGCTCGTTGCCGTAGCTGCGCCACCATTGCCCGCCACGGTCGCGGCTTTCGTACTGGAAGCGGACCGCGATCCGGCTGCCCTCGAAGGACCAGAGGTTCTTGCGGAGGGCGTATTCGAGCTCCCGCGCCCACTTCTCGGTGAGGAACGCCACGATCTCGTCGCGGCCGGTGACGAAGGTGTCCCGGTTTCGCCAGACGGAGTCGGCCGAATACGCCTGCGCGACTCTCTCCGGGTCTCGCGTGTTCCAGGCGTCCTCCGCGGCTTGCACCTTCTGGGCCGCGGTCTCGGCGGTGAACGGCGGCAGGGGTGGTCTCGGCTCGGTCATCTCGCTCCTTCGCTTGGGTGCAACCGGCTCAAAGGATCGCCGATCGGGAACGCGTAGTTCTCCCCGTCCGGTTCCCGGACTTCTCCCGACGACCCCGGGCGTGCGTCTTTCTAGGCTCAAGGCATGGAGGTCCAGCCCGAGTCGAACCGTCTCGTGGTCGACGGCAACGAGGCGGCGGCGCGCGTCGCGCACAAGCTTGCCGAGGTGATCGCGATCTATCCGATCACGCCGGCCAGCGCGATGGGCGAGCTGGCCGACAGCTGGTCGGCTGCCGGCGGGCGGAACCTGTGGGGGCAGGTTCCCGAGATCGTCGAGATGCAGTCGGAGGCCGGCGCCGCCGGAGCTGTGCACGGCGCGCTCCAGGGTGGCGCGCTGGCGACGACCTTCACCTCCAGCCAGGGCTTGCTGCTGATGCTGCCGGAGATGTTCAAGATCGCGGGAGAGCTGCAGCCCTGCGTCTTCCACGTCGCCGCCCGCGCGGTGGCCGGGCACGCGCTTTCGATCTTCGGCGACCACTCCGACGTCTATGCGGCTCGGCCGACCGGCTTCGCAATGCTCGCGAGCTCCTCGGTGCAGGAAGCGCAGGACATGGCGGCCCTCGCCTTCATGACCAGCCTCGAGAGCCGGGTGCCGTTCCTCCACTTCTTCGACGGCTTCCGCACCTCGCACGAGATCAACGTGATCGATGCGCTCTCCGACGACGACCTGCGTGCCCTGGTCGACGAGGAGCAGGTTGCGGCGCTGAAGCGGCGGGCGCTCTCGCCCGACCATCCGAGCCTGCGCGGGTCGGCCCAGAATCCGGACGTCTTCTTCCAGGGCCGCGAGGCGGCGAGCCCGTTCTACGCTGCGGTGCCACGGCTGCTCGAGGAAGCGATGCTTCGCTTCGCCCGGCGGACAGGGCGCAGCTACCAGCCGTTCGAGTACGTCGGCGATCCGCGGGCCGAGCGGGTCATCGTCGCCATGGGCTCGGCGACCGCGACGCTCGAGGCGACCGTTCGGCGGCTGACCGCGGAGGGCGAGCGGGTCGGCCTCGTCAACGTGCGTCTCTACCGGCCGTTCTCCAGCCGCCACCTCGCCGCCGTCCTCCCGTTCTCCACGCGGGCCGTGGCGGTGCTCGACCGTGCGAAGGACTCGGCTGCGGTGGGAGAGCCTCTGTATGAGGACGTCCTCTCGGCGTTGCACGAGGAAGGACGGCTCCCCGAAACGGTGATCGGCGGCCGCTACGGCCTCGGCTCGAAGGAGTTCACCCCCGCGATGGCGTGCGCCGTGTTCGACGAGCTCGAGCGCGCGCAGGCGCACGATCTCGAGCACGTGCACCGCGACCGCGACGTGAAGCCGCACCGGCACTTCACGGTGGGCATCGACGACGACATCTCCGGCACGAGCCTCGAGTACGACCCCTCCTGGCGCGTTCCCCGGCGGGACGTCAACTGTCTCTTCTACGGGCTCGGCTCCGACGGCACGGTCGGCGCGAACAAGAACTCGGCCAAGATCATTGCCGAGGAAGCCGGCCGTTACGTCCAGGCGTACTTCGTCTACGACTCGAAGAAGTCGGGCGCGGTGACCGTTTCGCACCTGCGCTTCGGCGACGATCCGATCGAGGCTCCGTATCTGATCGAGGAGGCGGACTTCGTCGCGTGCCATCAGTTCCAGCTGCTCCAGCGCCTCGACGTGCTCGAGCACGCGCGCACCGGCGCCACCGTCCTCCTCTCGAGCCCCCACGGCGCCGACACCTGGCGGCACCTGCCCCGTTCCGTGCAGGAGCAGGTCGTCGCGAAAGAACTGCGCCTGTACGTCGTCGACGCGAAGCGGGTCGCGCGCGAGGCCGGCCTTGCCGGGCGCGTGAACACCGTCCTGCAGACCTGCTTCTTCGCGCTCTCCGGCGTGCTGCCGGTCGAGCAGGCGATCGAAGCCATCAAGCATGCGATCGAGAAGACCTACGCCCGCAAGGGCGAGGAGATGGTCGAGCGCAAC
>JAICME010000037.1 GCA_025929425.1 Thermoleophilia bacterium
AGCCCCACCGTCGCCATCGGCACCGACATCGCGCACGGAGCGATCTTCAAGACGGTCGGGGCTATTCGCCACCGCCGCCTCGGGAACGTCCAGGCCCGCCTTTCAGCCTGGATGCTGCTGGGGAGCGCACCTTCTTCGGTGGCCGGCGTGTGGTTCTCGACCTGGCTGGGACATCACTACGGCGAGGGCGTCAACTCGGTCTCCGCACGGGTTCTGGGCGGTGCGCTCATCTTCGGCTGCGTCGGCCTCATGACGAAGACGCTGATGCGCCCGAAAGATGTGGCCGACTCCCCCTTCGTTCTCGCGAGACGCGACCGGATCGCAGCCGTCTTGATCGGTCTTGTGGGCGGCCTCGTCGTCGGCCTCACCTCCGTCGGGACCGGCGTCTTCTTCGGACTCTCGTTGCTGATCCTCTTCCCGCTCCGAGCCCGCAAAGTTCTCGGCACCGACATCTTCCACGCCGCTGCGCTCCTCTACGTCGCCGGCTTCGGCCACTTCATCGCCGGGAACGTCGACATGACCGCCGTCGGGTGGCTCCTCATCGGCTCCATCCCCGGCATCCTGGTCGGCAGCCAACTCTCGATCTCGGTGCCCGACCGACCCCTCCGCTTTGCTCTCGCCTCGGTGCTCGGCCTCTCCGGCCTCGCCCTGCTCAAGGTTCCCGGCACAACAGTCGCAATCGTCGCCGCCCTCGCCTGCGGGGTGACTGCGCTCTTGACATACCTCACCCGTCAGATCTGGCTCAAACGACGACCACAGGAGCGTCGACGAGCCCCCATCACCGACCCTGCACCGACTGAAGTCTCTCCCTCCAGCCGAGCCGCGTGAGCAGTGCTCGGCCAGCGCGGCCAGCCAGCTGAGGAGCACCGCCTCGCCACCGCGGGAGGAGAGAGAGCGGATGATGGGACTCGAACCCACGACCTTCTGCATGGCAAGGCTAATCGGGCCGTCTGCGCGGGCAACACTTCTCGTGCGAAAAGTGCTCCTGCGCAGGCATTTCTAGAATCGGACGCATGCGTCCTTCTGCGGACGGAAACGGGGTTCTGCGCATCTGGTGTACGGCAGATGTACGGTGGAATTGTTGCGCGTTTCGCAAACGGACAACGCGCGCCGCACCTTGGGTGCATATGCGTCTCCGCCTGTCTGGGGTTGGTCGGGGTGGCCGGATGCTGAGCGTGGCGAAGCTCATCCTTGGGCAGGAGGCCTACTACGAGCAGCAGGTCGCCCGCGGTCTGGACGACTACTACGCCGGTCGCGGCGAGTCGCCTGGAATCTGGGCGGGGACGGACTCAGCGAGGCTCGGGCTCGCCGGCGTCGTCGGCGACGACGATCTGGGGACGCTGCTCCGCGGGGTCAATCCGACGAACGCCGCGCGGCTGCGCTCGCCGGTGCGGGAGCGAACGATCACCCAGCGCAGGCTCGACGTCGCGACGGGCGAGTGGCGAGAGGCGCGTACGCGGCTGAAGCCAGTGTCGGGCTATGACCTCGTCTTCTCGTGCCCGAAGAGCGTCAGCCTCCTGCACGCGTTGACCGACGACGAGCGGGTACGGCGCGAGATCAGCGAGGCGCACGAGGCCTCCTGGCAGGCCGCGCTCGGCTATCTGGAACGGGAGGCGTGCATCCTCCGCCGCGGCAAGGGCGGAGTCACTCGGGAGCACGGCGTGGGGTTCGTCGCGGCGGCATTCCGGCACCGCACGTCGCGGGCGCAGGACCCGCATCTGCACACCCACGTCGTGGTCGCCAACATGACGAGAACCGGCGACGGCGAGTGGCGAGCGCTCGACGGGGAGGCGATCCTAAAGACCTATCGGCTCGCCGCCGGCTACCTCTATGAAGCGCACCTCCGGAACGAGCTCACGATGAGGCTCGGGCTCGAGTGGACCGAGCCGGTGAAGGGGATGGGCGAGCTCCGGGGCGTTCCGGAGGAGGCGATCCGGGCGTTCTCCACCCGGCGGCAGTCGCTCGTCGAGCACATGGAGGCTCTTGGTACTGAGGGCTTCGCCGCCTCGCGCGTCGCTGCGCTCGCGACGCGGGAGGCGAAGGAGCACGTCGACCTGCCGCGGCTGCGCGAGGACTGGAACGCGCGCGCGGCCGAGCACGGCCTCGGCCGTCGCGACCTCGACGCGCTCGTCCACCAACGACGCGAGCGCGATCGGATCGAGCTTGAGCAGCTCGCCGTCGGCGTGCTCGGCCAGGAGGGTCTCACCGAGAAGCAAACGACATTCACGATGCCCGAGCTGGTTCGCGCAGTTGCGGGCTCGCTCCTCGCAGGCGAGAGCGCCGACCGGGTGCTCGAGCTCGCGGACGAGCTCTCGCGCTTCCCCGGTGTCGAGCTCGTCGAAGCGCAGGAGGTGCCGGGACGGCCGGCACGGTTCACGACCCACGAGCTGCTCGCGGTGGAGCGGGAGGCGGTCGAGGCCGCCGTCGCCGACCGCAACGTGGCAGTTCCGGTGCCGGAGCGGCGGTTGCTCGCGGAAGCCCTCATGTCCGCCGGTGATCTGAGCGGGGAGCAGCGGATGCTCGTCCATGCGGCCGCCTGCCGCTCCGACCGGGTCGTCTGCGTAGTCGGAGTGGCCGGCTCGGGCAAGACGCTCGCCCTGCGCGCCTTCGCCGACGCCTACCGCAATATCGACGCCACGGTGCTCGGCGCGGCGCCGAGTGGCCGTGCCGCCGACGAGCTTCAAACCGCCACCGGCATCCCCAGTCGCACCCTGCACCGGCTTCTCTTCGACGCCCAGCGTGACGGTGGCCTCCCCCACGGCTGCGTCCTGGTCGTCGACGAGGCGGGGATGGCGGAAACGCGCGTGCTCGCCCCGCTTCTGCAGGCGGTCGAGCGAGCGGAGGGGAAGCTGCTCCTGGTCGGCGACCCGACCCAGCTGCCGGCGGTTGGTGCTGGCGGCCTCTACCAGGCGCTCTGCGACCGGCTCGATGTGGTCGAGCTCTCCGACAACCGCCGCCAGCGCGACGCGCGCGAACGGGAAGTACTCGCCCGGATGCGTGACGGTAATCCGGAGCCGTATCTGGCCCTCGCCGCTCACCGCGGCCGGCTCGCCGTCGACGACAATGCGACAGCGGCCAAGGAGCGCCTGCTCGTCGACTGGTGGCGAGAAGCACGCCGCAGCCCCAGCCGCAACGTGATGCTCGCCTACAACCGCTCGGACGTCGACGACCTCAACGGAGCCGCACACGCGCTCATGCTCGAAAAGGGCGGGCTCAGCCGGGAAGCCGTCACGCTGAGCGGGCTCGAGTACCGGGTCGGCGAGCAGGTCCTCTGCCGCAGAAACGACAACCGGCTCGGCCTCCGCAACGGCATGCGAGGCACGATCGTCGACCTCGGTGACAAAGGCCTCGCCATGCGCGACGAAAGCGGCGTCAACCGGCACGTCACCCTCTCCTACGCCTCCGAGCACCTCAACTACGGCTACGCGCTCACCGGCCACGCCGCCCAAGGGATAACTGTCGACCGCGCCTACGTCCTCCTCCCCGACCAAGGCGCCCTGCAGGAGTGGGGCTACGTCGCCTGCACTCGCGCCCGACTTCAAACCTGGGTCTACCTCGCGGACCGGGACATACTCGCAATGGAAACGCCGCTGCGGGAACTGGACACACTCGCTCCGCCCGCTCGTGCCGCACGCGCGCTCCAACGCTCCGCCGCGGAACCGCTCGCGCTTGACCGGCGCCACGAGCGGCGCGACACCATCCTCAATTTGGTGGACCAGCAGCAGCAGGAGCTCGACCGGCGCCGCGTGCGGACCATTAAGCAGCTGACAGCCGTCCGGCGAGAGCTCCAACACCTGCACTGGTGGAATCGCGACCGGCGCGCAGAGCTCGAGAGCGAGATCGCCCTCAACCAGGAGAAGCTCGTCCGCGCCGACGCCAAGATCGAACAACTCCGCGGATGCGTCAAGGAGCGGAGAGACCAGCTCGTTCGCGCCCCGGAATACGACAAGCCCACCCGCTCATCACACCCCGAGCACGTGCGCCGTAGTCCGGCAATCAAGATCGATCGCGAACCGCCCGGCCGCGGTCTCGAACTCTGAGCGGCTCGTCGACCGCCCTGTGCTGCGGAACGCTGAAGAGTGGGCGCTTAAGAACGAGGGATCACCATGCGGCAGGGACTGACAGTCACCTCACGAATGTGCATCACTACTTCCACGAGTCGTGTTTGAGTCGACGAAGCGCCACCATCTTTGCTCCAGCCGCCGCTAAAACAGGTGGGATGGCGACTAGAGCTGCACTGTGCGTGTGTCGGATGTGAGTTACGGCGACAAGGACCGTAGCTGCCGCGGCGACCGAGACGAGGCGAAGCAGCAGCAACGCTCGGTGAGCTTGCTTACGGTCCCGCACTTACCCTCCTCTCCAGGCTAATCGAGCGCCAAGGGCGGAACATGAGGACGGCAGTACAAGTCAGAAGGTTTCCTTTAGGCCTATCTGCAACAAGTTCAAGCTCCTCACGAGGTTGAACCTCGACGTTCAGCGGTGCGCTCCGATACCACCATTGCCGGACCCTCACGCGGTGCAGGCCCGGGGCGCAGGAGAGGACAAGACGGTCGTTGGGGAGGGCTGTTCCCTCGTTATGTCCATCTAAGGAAACGTGGACAGCGCCTCGTTTCTGATTACCCACCCAGCTGCGGACGTTCTCGACGACGATTGTTGCGCGTTCTTCTAGCTCGGCGCCCACCTTGATCATCCGCGAATGGACTTGAAAATTTCGTCCCAAGGAATGCCTCCTTCAACAAACCCCTTCGCGCCAGCAGCGATATAGCCGCCAGTCGTGGCACATTCCTCATTGTTCGCATAGTCGTAGACGCCCTGGCCGGCTCCCCATGCGCCATTGACGAGGATTGCTCCCGCTACGCCAGTTGGGCCGAGAAGGGCAACCGTGCCCCCGACGTATCCTTCGGCCGAGGCTTCAATGAAGCCTTGGGAAGTCAGATTACCCCCGCCTTCGGCGTAGAGTGCCGCTCCGGTAGCAGCACCGATCTCTGGTAGGGCGTATGCGCATGCCCCGGCGGTGAGGTAAATACATGCCGCAGTGCCAAGCCCGGCTGTTACAACAGTCGCGGCCTGAGCGATACCGCGCCAATTCTGCGTAACCGGTTTGACGACATAATTCTCAACTGCGTTTTGGACGCCGCATGCAATTCCGAGGAAGCAGAGTCCGAGCGGATCAGTGGCGTCCAGCGGGTCATCGTTGACGTACGCGTATGGTTCTGCGGTTTGACTGACGAGCGGGTCGACGCTGATGAACTGGCCAGCGGCGGCGTCGTAGTAGCGGTGTTGCAGGTAGAGGAGGCCGGATTCGGTATCGGTGTAGGAACCGGCGAAGCCAAGCGGGTTTGCCACGGTTCCGGTCGTGCTGGTGAGCGTTCCGTACGGTGTGTAAGTGTTGGTCGCGGCCGGCGTTCCGGACGAGTTGGTAAGCGCCCGGGTTGAGCCGATTTGGTCGTGGAGGTAGTAGTAAGCGATGCTGCCGTTGATCTGTTCGAGTGGCAGCCCATCGGGGCCGTAGATGTAGTCGGTGCTGCCGTCGACCAGGAGCTGAGGCGTTCCACTCACTGCAGGTGGGCTCCAGGTGAATGTCTCGGTGTTGTGGCCGGTCTTCTTCGAGACTCTGAGGCCGTCGGCGTCGTAGGTGTAGCTGGTCGAGCCGTAGCTCATGAGGCGGCCGAGCTGGTCGTAGGCGAGCGTGGTTGTGCCTCCGGGAGCGGCGATAGACGTGCGGTCGCCGAGACTGTCGTAGCTGTAGGTGGTCTGGGCTGGCTCGAGCGCGACGAGCGCCGCGGCAAGCGAGCCACTGGTGGAGAAGGTGGCTGTCTCTGAGCCGGTCGCGCCAGGGCTGGTCAGCGCCTGATCCGCGAGCGCTTCGTTGACAGTGGGGCCCCCGGCCTGAGCTACGCGCGTGGTCATCTGCGAGGGTGCCGTCCAGCTTCCGGTGGCTGAGGATTGGGCGCCGAGCGCGAGCAGCAGTTCGTCGCCAGCCTTCGTCGTCGTCACCGATGGCGCGGTGACCGATTGGCCGCTGACCGTCGTCCCGTTCGAGCTGACATCGATCGGGGTGACCGGGTTCACCCCACGGTAGACGACGATAGTCGCGGCCTTGGCGAAGGTCTTGGAGAAGGTCACGGTGACGCTCGCGTCACCTGCGACGGCTGTGCGGCGGTAGAGGACCAGCTGGGTGTTGGATGCTCCCGTGCCGGAGCTGTATGAGCCGACTTTGGTGTAGCCGCTCGGAGTGGTCTTGATCGACTGGTTCCCCGGCAGGTCGACGGCAAGCAGAATCTGGTCGTTCGCCTGCAGGCCAGTAGGGAGAGTAAGAGTAAGTGTCGAGCCGGAGCCGTTGTCACCGGCGGAGGTGGTGCCTACGCGGGTAACGGTGGACGTCTGGCTCGTGAGTTGGTGCGCAGCGTTGAAGCTTTGATTCGCCCGGGCCAGCTGGGTGGGATCGCCGGAGGCGTCATAGCCGTAGCTGCCCGTCGTCGTGGTCGCTAGCCGATCGAGCTGGTCGTAGCTGTAGCTCTGCGAGCTAGGTCCTGGAGTCCCCGTGTCGGTTTCGCTTTGTACCTGGGAATCGGGGTTATAGGTGTAGGTGAAGCTCGCGAAGGGGTTGGAAGGGCTGGAGGTCGGTGCGTCCTGGCTCGTGAGCAGGTTGTCGGCGGCGTTATAGGTCGAGCTGATCGTGGTGGAGTTGGGATTGCTCTGGCTCGTCAGGTTCCCGTCGGCGTCGTAGCTGAAGTTCGTGCTACCGCTGAGCCAGTCAGTCACCTTCGATTCGCGCCCAGCTCCGTCGTAAACCTGATTAACGGTCTGACTTCTGCCGGGATAGGTGATCGAAGTGACCTCGTTGTCGAGGTCGTAGCCGTAAGCGATCGTTGCTCCTGCGCCGTTGGTGACCGAGGAAAGCCGCTCGAGCGAGTCGTAGCTATAGCTGGTGGTGCCGCTGCTATCGCTCATCGATGTCCGGTTGCCGTCGGAGTCGTACGTGTAGCCGACGTTTGCAGCGGCGGCGTAACCCGTGGACGGGTTGGAGTAGGTGATCGAGGTCAGCTTGTTGGCGGCGTCGTAGCCGTAGTTGGCCGCGCCGCCATTGGTTGTCAGGCTGCTCAGGTTGCCCGCCGCGTCGTAGCTTGCGGTACTCGTACCCGTGCTTGGCTGGCTTTGCTCGGCCTGCTCGTCGCGAGAGTTGAAGTAGTCGACGGTCGTTTGGCTGCTGGGGTCGGTGGTCGTGGTGCAGTAGGTCGCTCCGCTGACCGAGTTCGAGCAGGCGCCGCTGCCCGGCTTGATGTCGTAGCTGTAGGAGGTGGTCGCTGCGGCAGCGGTGCCGTAGCCGGCGGTGACTGTCGCCTTGCGGGAGTCGGCGTCGTAGCTGGTCTTGGTGATGTTGCCGGCCGGGTCGGTGACCGTTGTCTGGTTTCCGTCGCCGTCGTAGCCGTAGTCAGTCTCTTTGCCAAGCGGATTCGTCTTGGATGTGGTGTCGCCGTCGGCGTCGTATGTCCAGGTTGTTGTGCCCGTGACGCGTGGCTGTCCGGCTGCGGGGCACTGGACTCCGGCGGCGCTGGCATCCGGCGATGCTTCGCACACTTTCCGCCCCAGTTGGTCGTAGACGTACACGGTCGTGTCGTTCGTCCCGCCGGCAGGATGCGTCGTGGCGGTGGCGATGTCGCCTTGGCTGTCGTAGGTGTAGTCGGTTACGTGGCCGGCCGGATCGCTGACCTCGGTCACATCGCCGGCGTGTCCGTCCGTGTAGCTGTACATAGTTGTCGCGGTCGGCGAGCCGCCGATACCAGTCACTGTCTTGCTCAGCAGGTTGCCGTTTCCGTCGTAGGTGTAGCTGGTCGCGATCCCGGCCGGATCGGTGACGGTTAGTGGCTCGTTGAACGAGTTGTAGGTGTAGGTCGTCGTGTGGTAGAGCGCGTCAGTCGTCGACAGCAGGTTGCCGGCGCTGTCGTAGGTCGAAGTGGTGGTGTGATTGTCGGGGTCGGTGACCGATGTCACGCCGAATGTGTTCCGGTCGTACTCGTAGGTCCATGTGCCGGCGTTCGGCGTGCCCGATGCCTTGGTCTCCGAGAGCATGACGCCGCTGGTGAAATTCTCCACGCGGACGTTGCCGTGCGGGTCAGTGATCGTCGTCGTGCCACCCGCGGCGGAGAAGTTGTCGCCGCTGTAGGCGAAATGAGTGATTAGGCCAGCCGGATCGGTCTGTTGCGTCACCCGACCTGAACTGTCGTAGATGTTGGTGGTGACCCCCTGGTTGGGGTCGGTCATCGTCAGCATCAGATGGTTCGGGTCGTAGCCGAACTGGCTTTCCCTATTTGCCGGATCGGTGACGCTGGTCAGGTTGCCGGAGTCGTCGTAGCCGTAGTTAGTCAGCTGTCCTGCCGGGTCCTCGACCTGCGAAACAAGGCCGTTGGCCCCATAGCTGAACGCGATCGCCCTGCCTGAGGGGTCTGTCACGGTCGCAAGCTGGCCCGAACCGTTGTAAGCGAGCTGAGTCGAGTAGCCATTGCGGTCGGTGATCGCGGTTAACTTCCCAGCGGAGTTGAACGTGTACGTCGTGGTTTGTTGGCGCACGAATGTCCAGGTGCCGTCGCTGTTCTGGGTCAGGGTCGAGTCTGACCAGGCCGGCACCGAGTAGCCGCCGCTCCCGTCAGGTGTTGCTGTCACCTGGGAACCGTCCGCTTCCGTCACTGTTACCGAGCCGTCGCCGTTCACGGCGAGGTGTGCCTCGTAAGAGGATGACCACCCATAACCGAAGATTCCCTCGGTCGATGCCGATAAGGAGTTGTAGGTCCGCGTCAGGTCTAGCCCCGGGCCGCGTCCGGGCACCGAGACGTCGTGGAACGCCTCCGAGAGGTCGCCGCTCGTGCAGTTCACGGGGTCGCCGGCGCACGGGCTCGGGTTATTCACGGAAGCGTCGCCGCTACCTACTCCGTATGCGCTTGAGGGTGCCGGGTTGACCGGGTAGGCGAAGAAGGTGACGGTCAGGCTGTCCGTCAGTTGTTGACCGTCGTTGAAGGTCTCGGTGAAGCCGTAGGTCAGAGTCCACTGTCCCCAACAGACGCCGCTCTCGGGAACGGTGTAGGGCAGGCTGGTGATGAAGCCACCCGAGAAGTAGCTTTCGCCCGCGTCGTGCCAACCCGAGTAACTGCTGCTGTCTACCTCGGTTCCGCAGGCGTCGTAGAGCGCGTCAGTCTGGGTGTTGTTCGTGGTTGACTCATTGCCAGTGAGCGAGTCGTAGAGCTGTATGAGTCCGCAATATCCGATCTCCTCGCCGGCGTAGATCGGTCCGCCGGGCGGCGGGTAACCGGGGAGGTCGTAGCAGTTGATGTAATTCACGCCATTTATCGAGTACCCTTGCGCGGGGAATGTCTGGGCGACTGTGAGAGAATCCCCTTCGGGATCGCTGACGGTTTCACGAATCCTCTTGCTCCGATCCGACTTCAAGTTTGTTCTCGTAAGCGCCGCCGGGTAGCCACCAACCGGCGCATGGCCATCCCCGGCTAGGGTCGCCACCTTTCCTTCGGGCACCGGGCCGAGCGTCAGCGGCACGGAAGGCGCGCGCTTGCTCGTCGCCGTCTTATTGCCGGCAACGCCGGAACTCGGGAAGACGACGACGCCGACCGCGACCAGCAGCCCGAGAACGAGTCGCAGTCGGGTGGGCCTCAGACTCCGGATGCTCAAAGTGCGCCGACAGAAGTCCGCCACTGACATCCAGACCAACGCCAGCAGTGCCAACTTCGAACCCGCAACCCTCACGCGACCCCACATCTGAGAACCCCCTCACTCAGGCGATCCGGGCCTCAGGTGCGCCGCAAGCACATCCGAGTCGCAGCGATATCGAGACGACTCACATCCTCCTACGATCAAAAACAGAAGTCAAGACCCGTTCGAATGCGGCCTCAGCGACCGAAAGCGGCCCCGCGGAGCAAGGTGCGTGCATGGAGTGGAGCTTCGTGCGGCTGGAGCGCCTCGTAGAGGGTTCGCCGTTGCGGCCGCGATCTGTCTACCGACCCGGAGGTCATGCGGTGCGAGCTGGAGGCAGCATCGACGAGGGAGAGTCCGCTCGTCATCACGGAGCACGAAACTGCGCGCGCCCGTCTGACTCCGCTCAAGGAGTCAGAGTCGAATCGAATCGGTGTCTTCTGATCGGATCAGCGCTCAATGGAGAGTCCGCGGTCGAGCTCAACGACGCGTCGCATCGTTTCGATTTTGAGCTCGTCGGGTTCGCGCCCGAGCGCGGAGAGCATGCGGACGAGGTCGCCGGGCGAGGCGACCTGGATGCGAAGGCCTTCGCCGATCGCCTCCTTGCGCGCAGCTCGGCGAAGGTCGTCGTAGCCGCGCGTACCCTCCGGCTCGCGCACGAGCTTGATCTCGCCGTGTTTGCTCTCGAGCTCGAGGACCGGCGTCTGGTCGAGTGCCTCGATCGAGAGCGCGCCGCCGCCAACCGGTCTGGCATCGAGCGTGTCGAGTGTCGATTCGAGACGCCGGAGGTTCTCCGGACGCATGGAGGGCGTTAGGTCGACCCCGCGTGTGACCTCGTCCGAGCCTTCGAGAACGCGGGCTAGGCCGCCGATCAGGACGTAGGTGACTCGCTCGCGTTCGAACGCATGAAAGACTTCATACGGGTCGAACTCTGTCTGTCGCCGCGCGCGGGGCATCAGCGATCGAGCTGCTCGAGCAGCCGGGCCATTCGTTGCTGCGGCGTCTCGCGGCGGATCGCTTCCAGGCGCGCCTCCCGCTCCGGGTCCGGTTTGTAGGGCTCGAGCGAAAGCGAGAGGTCGAAGCCGCACCCCCGGAGAACCCGGCGGAGCGTCGAGAGGCCGGGCTCGACGGCGTCGCTCTCCCAGCGGACGATCTGCTGGCGCGACATGTGCAGCCGCTCCGCGAGCTCGGCCTGGGAAAGGCCGGCCGTAAGGCGGGCCTGCCTGATCAGCTGTCCGCTGGTCACGGTTTGAGTCTATCCGATTGCGCGTATAGGATCTCGGCCTTGCAACACTTCTGTTTCGTATACTCGAAGCCGTGAGCGTCCTTCCGACCTTCCTCACTGTCGACGAACTCGCTTCCGTCCTGCGCTGCCAACCCGAGAAGGTCTACCGCCTTGCCGCCCGCGGGGAGCTGCCCTCCTACAAGGTCGAGGGACGGCGACTGTTCAACGAGTCCGAGGTCGCGCACTGGCTCGAGGGGCGCAGGATGGGCATAGGCTCGCTCGAATCCGGCGCACGCTGAGGAAGGAGCGCAGCACGGCTTCGATCAACTCCTACCGCACGACCAAGGGCGAGAAGCGCTACGAGGTTCGCTACTGGGACGCGGCCGGCAAACACAGGTCGCGCGTTTTCTCCCTCCATAAGGACGCGCAGGCGTTCAAGCTCGACGTCGAGCGCAAGCGCCAGGCCGGCATCCTCTACCAGGCCCCGGCCGAGCGCTTCGGCGACATCTCGAAGGCGTGGCTAGAGCGGTTCGTGATCGGCGCTGCCGGGCGCGTCCGCCCGCGGCCGAAGACCGTCCGCACAGCCGAGGACTGTCTCCGCTACCTCGCCCCGCTCAGCGACCTCGCCGTCGAGCGCATACGCCGGCCGCTCGTCGAGGACCTACTCGCCAACATCGCGAGTCACGCACCCCGTCGCGCCGAGATGACCTTCTCGCTCCTCAAGCGCATCCTCAAGTGGGCTGAAGACCGCGGCCAGCAGGTCGATCGCGCGATCTACGGCATCCGCATCGCCAAGGCGGACGAGCGCGAGCCGCGGTTCCTCATCTGGGACGAGGTCGAAGAGCTCCAGTCGTGGATGCCGGAGTACATCTGCCGGATCGTCCCCGTCGCGGTCCTCACGATACTTCGCCGGGGCGAGATCCTTGGAGTGCGCGACCGCGACATCGACTTCGCCACGGGCTCGATCGCGGTCTTCGCACAGCGCCAGGACGGTGAGCGCGTCAAGACCAAGACGCGCGCCGGACGCCGGACGATCGACGTCGGCCCGCAGGTCCTCAAGCTGCTCCGCGAGCAGCAGCTCGCGCGGCCGGCTACGCCTGACGGCTACCTCTTCCCCTCCCCCTCCGGCGCACCATTCGACGGCGACAACTTCTTCGCGCGCGTCTTCAAGCCCGCCGCCTGCAACGCCGACATGCCCGAACTCACCTTCCACGATCTGCGGCACACGGGCGCCTCGCTGATGATCGCTTCCGGCTGCCACGTGAAGGTGATCGCGGAGCAGATGGGCCACTCGGACGGCGGCGCACTCGTCCTCCGCCGCTACGGCCACCTCTACAAGGGCGCCAAGCGGCAGGCGGCGATGGCGCTCGAATCGCACGTTTTCAAGGGCCGCCGAGATTCCGATGTACGGGAGACGTACGGTGAACTGCGCCTCTGGTAACAGCTCCGGCAACAGAAAAGCCCTGCTTTGCAGGGCTTCCATCAGAGCGGATGATGGGACTCGAACCCACGACCTTCTGCATGGCAAGCAGACGCTCTAGCCAACTGAGCTACATCCGCGTGGGCCGCCAGTATAGCCCCGCCTTTCAGCCACCGACCCCGTCGAGAGCCTCGTTCACGAGCCGGTCGGCGAGCTCGTTGTGCTCCCGTCGGACGGCCGTGTAGGTCACCGTTCCGACCTGCCGGGCCAAGCGTGCGGCTTCGAGTGAGAGCTGCCTGAGCGCCTCGTTCTTGACCCTGTATTCGCCGGTCATCTGCTTCACGAGAAGCTCGGAGTCGGAGACGACCTCGACTTCGCCGACCTGCAGCTCGGCCGCACGCTCGAGGCCGGCGACGAGTCCGCGGTACTCGGCGACGTTGTTCGTCGCGACGCCGATCGCTTCGCCGTGTGCGGCGAGCACTGTGCCGTCCTCCGCCTCCAGCACGTAGCCATACGCGGCCGGCCCGGGGTTTCCGCGTGCTCCGCCGTCGGTGAAGAGTCGGGCCTTCACGAGACGAGCTCGTAGACGTCGAAGGCCGGCTCCTCGTACGGGTGTGCCCGGCGCAATGCCGCGACCACGTCGGCTTGCCTTTCGGCCGGAAAGACGGTCTCGAGCCGGAGCTCTGCGACACGCTCCTCACGGCCGGCCTGGCCCACGCTCGGCGACGACCCCTCTCCTCCGAGGAACGTGCCCGTGCCCTCCGTGTACCACGAGCAATGCTCGTAGTTGCCGATCCGGCCGGCTCCCGCCGCGAAGAGCGCGTCCCGAACCGCGTCGAGCGCCTCACGCGGCACGAAGACGACGAGCTTGCGGTTCATGCGAACACGGCGTCGATGGCGTCGACGGTCGCCTCGTCGAGATCGACGCCCGCGGCGCCCGCGTTGTCCTGCAACTGGTCCGGCCGTGAGGCGCCGACGATCGCGCTTGCGACGTTGGGCTCCCGGAGAATCCAGGCGAGCGCGAGCTGCGCCAGCGTGAGCCCGAGCCCGTCGGCGATCGGGCGTAGCCGCTCCACCCGCTCGAGCACGTCGCCGGCGAGGTACTCGGACATCAACTCGCTGCGCGCGCTCGCGCGAGTGCCTTCCGCGAACGAGCCGTCTGCCTGGTACTTGCCGCTGAGCACGCCCTGCCCCAGCGGCGAGTAGACGATCTGCGAGATGCCGTTCTCGCGCGACGCCGGGATCACGTCCTGCTCCGGCTCACGATGCAGGAGCGAATACTCGGGCTGCGACGAGACCGGCTTCGCGACGCCGCGCTCGCGGCAGATGTCGACCGCGCGGCGGATCTGGTCGCCGCTCCAGTTCGAGACGCCGATGAAGCGCACCTTCCCGGCGTTCACGACCTCGGTGAACCCCTCGAGCGTCTCCTCGAGTGGGACGTCGTCGTCGTAGCTGTGCGCCTGGTAGAGGTCGACATGGTCGAGCTGCAGGCGCGCGAGCGAGTAGTCGATCTGCTTGTGGATCTGGTCGCGCGAGAGGCCGCGGTCGCCGTTCGGCATCTCGGCCCACAGCTTCGTTGCGACGACGAACGAGTCGCGCGGCCGGCCCGCGAGCGCACGGCCGAGCACCTCTTCCGAGCGACCCTGGCTGTAGATGTTCGCGGTATCGAAGAAGTTGATCCCGACGTCGAATGCGGCGTCGACGAGAGCGATCGCGTCGTCGTCGGCCAGGCTCCCGCCGAAGGTCGTCCAGGTGCCGAGGCAGATCTCCGAGACGCGGAGGCCGCTGTCGCCCAGCGTCCGGTAGTTCACTACACCTCGGTGTCGATCTGCGCGCGCTGGAGGTGACCGGAGTAGTCGACGTAGATCGACTTCCACTCCGTGAACACGTCGAGCGCGGCCTGGCCCGCTTCGCGATGGCCGTTGCCGGTGTCCTTCGTGCCCCCGAACGGGAGATGCACCTCCGCGCCGATCGTCCCGGCGTTGACATACGTGATTCCGGCTTCCAGGTCGCGCATCGCGCGGAAAGCGGCGTTGACGTCGCGGGTGAAGATCGAGGACGAGAGGCCGTACTTGATCCCGTTCGAGACGCGGATCGCCTCGTCGAGATCGCCCACCGGGATGATCGCCGTCGTCGGTCCGAAGATCTCCTCCTGCGCGATCCGCATCTGCGGGTCGACGTCGGTGAAGATGGTCGGCCGGTAGAAGAAGCCCTTGCCGAGATCGCCGTCCGAGGCGATCTCGCCGCCGGTGAGCAGCTTCGCGCCCTCGTCCTTGCCGATCCCGGTGTACGAGTCGATCTTCTCGAGCGCGGCGCGGTTGATGACCGGGCCGATGTCGGTGTCGTCCTCCCAGCCGGGGCCGAGCCGCAGCTTCTCGACGCGCTCGACGAGCTTGGACTGGAGGGCGTCGTACACGCCCCGCTGTGCGATCACGCGCGAGGCGGCGGTGCAGCGCTGTCCCGAGGTGCCGAACGCCGACCACAGGATTCCGTCGACGGCGAGATCGACGTCGGCGTCGTCGAGCACGATGATCGCGTTCTTGCCGCCGAGCTCGAGGTGGACGTGCGTGAGCGTGTCTGCTGCGGCCTTCAGCACCTCGACCCCCGTCTCGCGAGAGCCGGTCAACGTGATCACGCGGACGTCGGGGTGGCGCACCATCCGATCGCCGACCGTGCTGCCGCCACCGTGGACGATGTTGACGACGCCGCTCGGGATCCCCGACTCCGCGAGGAGCTCGACGAAGCGCTCCGCGAGCGCCGGCGTGTCGGTCGCCGGCTTGAGCACGATCGTGTTGCCGGAGACGAGCGCCGGGATCATCTTCCACGAGGGGATCGCGACGGGGAAGTTCCACGGCGTGATCGCGCCGACGACACCGATCGGCTGGCGGACGCTCATGTTCCACTTGTCGCGCAGCTCCGACGGCGTCGTGTGGCCGAAGAGGCGCCTGCCCTCGCCGGCCATGTAGTAGGTGATGTCGATCGCCTCCTGGACGTCGCCGCCCGCCTCGGCCTTGACCTTCCCCATCTCGCGCGTCATCAGCTCGGTGAGCGCGCCCTTTTCCTGCTCGAGGATGCGCGCGAGCCGGAAGAGGATCTCGCCGCGCTTCGGTGCGGGCACGAGCCGCCACTCGGCGAATGCCTCCTTCGCGACCGCGACCGCGCGGTCGACGTCCTCGGCGGCAGAGCGCGGGAAGATCCCGATCGTCTCGCCGGTCGCCGGGCTGGTGCTCTCGAACGTCTCGCCGGAGGCGGCATCCACCCACTCGCCGCCGATGAAATTCTTGAAGTTCTGCGCTGTCGCCGTCGCCATGAAGGCGAGACTAGCGGCGCGAGCTAACGACCGGTGGCAGCCACCGTTACGTCACCGTCACGGCTTTGTGACCCGTGCGAGGGGAGTTATTGGGCGGTTGCGCGGTCGCGCTCCGCCAGACTGCGCAAACTCGTGACGGTTTCGTGATGGTGGCTGCCACCGGCCTACGACGGCGAGCCGGGAGGAGAAGGCTTCGCCGGCCTGCTTACTCCTCGGGAGGATCGGTGTCGGGGAAGGTGCCCGGGTGGGCACGGCGGCGGTCGCGGATCGAGCGCCGCTCCTTGTCCTCGAGCCGCTGGTCCCCCTCGTTGCGGCGATCCCTGCCCTCGCGGCGGTCGACGATGACGGTCACGTTCGGGTTGTCCTTGTAGTAGTCGACCATCTTGTCGTAGAGCTCGTCGGCGAGCTCGCGCGGGATGACGCAGTAGATCATGGCGGATGATTCTACGGCCGCGATCGGCGTGTGCCCTCCCCCGACGTCGGTATAAGGGTCGGATGCTTCGCCGCCACATCTGGTGGCTCGCGCCGCTCGCAGGCGCCGCCGTCGCCGGAGGGATCGTGGCGGCGGTTTCGC
Source organism: Thermoleophilia bacterium (assembly GCA_025929425.1). Taxonomy (GTDB): domain Bacteria; phylum Actinomycetota; class Thermoleophilia; order Gaiellales; family Gaiellaceae; genus Palsa-739. The sequence goes on from JAICME010000037.1 coordinate 16,232, forward strand.
TCGGTGGGGGCTCGTCGTCCAAGACGGCGCCGAAGACGAGTCACTCCCGCCTCAGGCCAGCGGCCGCAGCACTGGCGTTCCAGAGTGCGATCACGGCCGTGGTGCGTGAGCTCTCGCCGTCGGTCGTCCAGATCCAGACCTCCTCGGGCCTCGGTTCGGGGATCGTGTTCGACTCGGAAGGCGACATCGTCACGAACAACCACGTCATCGGCAGCGCCGCCGGCCCGCTCACCGTCACCGCCGGGGCGCACTCCTACGGCGCGACGCTCGTCGGCCGCTTCGCACCGGACGACCTCGCCGTCGTCCGCGTGTCGGGTGCGCAGCTCACGCCCGCGGCCTTCGCCAATTCGAGTGCGCTCGAGGTCGGAGACGTGGCGATCGCAATCGGCAACCCGCTCGGGCTGCGCTCGAGCGTCACCGACGGGATCGTCAGCGCCTTCCGGCAGGGCGTCTCCGAGGGGAACGGTGTCGCGCTGCCGCTGATGATCCAGACGAGCGCCGCGATCAACCCCGGAAACTCGGGCGGCGCCCTCGCCGATCTCGAAGGTCGCGTGATCGGGATCCCGACGCTCGCGGCAACGGACCCCGCGCTCGGCGGCAGCGCTGCACCCGGCATCGGCTTCGCCATCCCGAGCAACCTCGTCAAGGACATCGCCACCCAGATCATCCGCTTCGGGCACGTCACCAATTCCCATCGCGCCTACCTCGGCGTCGAGATCGGCGACACGAACGGCCTCGGTGTCTATGTCCAGAGCGTCACGAGCGGCGGGCCGGCGGCCAAGGCAGGCATCGTCTCGGGCTACGTCATCACAACCGTGAACGACCAGCCGACGCCCACGGTCGACGACTTCACGAGCGTCGTCGCGGAATTGAAGCCGGGAACGACCGTGTCCCTCGGCATCGATACGCAGCACGGGGACCACAAGACCGTGCGGCTGAAGCTGGGCGAGTTCCCGGGAGGCTAGAGGCGGGCAATCTCGGGGACGAGCCGGCCCTCGTCCTCAACCTGCGCGTTCCAGGCCTTGTAGCCGTCTTCGAGCTCTTCGAGCTCGTGGCCGCGCCGCTCGAGCCGAACGGGCTGGGCGGAATCGGGGCTGACGCGGTACTGGTACCAGGAGAGCTCCCAGGCGACCGTCACCGCGAGCTCGCCGGAGGTGCCCGACAAAGGCACGATGCTCGCCTGCGGCTCCCCGAGGCTCTTCGCGATGCCGCCGACGGTGCGCCGGTAGGCGCTGCCGTTGAAGAGGTCGGCGGCTTCGAGGAGGGCGACCTCGCCGTCGGTGAGCTTGCGCAGGATCGGCTCCTGCCGGGCCAACGATCCGTCGTCGTGGGTTCGCGTCAAACCGAGGAACTCGACCAGGCCACGCTTGCGCCGGCGCTCACCGCCGAGCGTCGGCGTGGTCGGCGTGCCCTCCTTGATCCAGCCCGCCTCGATTGCGACCTCCTGGCAGAGCGGGCAGACGTCGACGAGCTCCGCGCCCTCGGACGGAGCGAAGCTCGCGGCGCGCTCGCCCATCAGGAGCGTCCTCTCACACACCGCGCACTGCCGGGTCGTTGCGACTTTGGTGACCCTCATCCGGCCCCGAGTGTAGCCAGGCTTGCCTAACTCCTTGCAAATCGGCTAATGTCTCTTACATGTGTGATTTACCAGTAGAGAGTAGATGAGAGGACGGGGACCGCGCTCGCGCCGCCATCACCACGGCGGCTGGCGCGTCCTCGCGCGCGTCGAGCGATTCGCCGAGCCGGCCCTCCTGCTCCTTCTCCGCGAGCATCCGGCGCACGGCTACGACCTGCTGGAGCGCCTGCCGGAGCTGACCGGCGAGGCGCGCATCGAGATGGGCAACCTCTACCGCCTGCTGCGCGGGCTCGAGGAAGAGGGACTCGTCTCGTCCGAGTGGGATGCCTCGTCCCCGGGCCCCGCGAAACGCCGCTACGCAATCACGCCTGCGGGCGAGCAGCTGCTCGACCACTGGGTCGAGGCGCTGCGCCGCTCACAAGAGCGGACGGCCCGCTTTCTCGCACGGTACGAGGAGAGGAGGTGAACATGCACCACCGCCATTCCCATGGCTGGGGCCGCGGCCCGCGGATGCTCTTTCGCGGCCCGTTCCCGAGCCGTCCCGAACTGATCGAGCGGCTGGAGTCCTTCCAGCGCGACCTCGAGCAGCAACTCGCCGACGTGGCCGACGTGCTGAGCCACTTGCGCGACCGCGAGGACGCGCAGCCTCAGCAGCAGATGTGAGCCTGAGCAGCGAGAGAGGCGAGGGCTAGACCTTCGCCTCCTCGCGCTCCTTCTTCGTCTGCTCGATGATCTTCTGCGCGACGTGTGTCGGCACTTCCTCGTAGCGCAGGAAGTGCATCGAGTAGTCGCCGCGGCCGCCCGTCATCGAGGTCAGGGCCTGCGAGTAGGTGAGGATCTCGGCCATCGGCACCTCGGCCTTGATCGTCGTCATGCCGCCTGTGGGCTCCATCCCCTGGAGCCGGCCCCGACGTGAGTTGAGATCACCGTTCACCGCGCCGACGTTGTCGTCCGGCACGGTCACCTCGAGCTCCATGATCGGCTCGAGCAGCACGGGATCCGCCTGCTGGTACGCCTCCTTGAACGCCATCGAGCCCGCGATCTTGAACGCCATCTCCGAGGAGTCGACGTTGTGCTCCATGCCGTCGACGAGCAGGACGCGGACGCCCTGCACCGGCGCGCCGGCGAGCTCGCCGTGCTCCATCGCCTCGCGAATGCCCTTGTCGACGGCCGGCCGGTACCCCTGGGAGATGACGCCGCCGACGATCTTGTCGACGAACTCGTAGCCCAGCTCGCCGTCCTCCGCCGGCAGCGGCTCGAGCACGATTGCGCAGTCGCCGAACTGGCCGCGCCCACCGGTCTGCTTCTTGTAGCGGTGCCGCGCGCGCGCCTCCTTGCGGATCGTCTCCTTGTACGGCACGCGCGGCGGGTGCAGCTCGACGTCGACGTGGAAGCGCGTCTGCAGCCGGTCGACCGCTACCTCGACCTGCATCTGCGAGAGACCGGAGAGGAGTTGCTCGCCGGTCTGCGGGTCGCGGCGCATGATCAGCGTCGGATCCTCCTCGCTGAGGCGCCGGAGGCCGGTCGCCATCTTCTCCTCGTCGCCCTTGGCCTTCGGCGTGACCGCGAAGCTCATGACGGGCTCCGGGAAGTCGATGTGCGGCGGCTCGACGGCGACTTCATGGTCGACGAGCACGTCGCCCGTGACGACGTCCTTCAGCTTCGCCACGGCGCCGAGGTCGCCGATGCCGAGCGCCTCGACCGACTCGGAGTCCTTCCCCTGCAGGAGCAGCACCTGGCCGAGCCGCTCCTTCGCGTGCGTGCGCGGGTCGACGAGCGTGGTGTCACCCGTGACCGGGCCGGCGAGGACGCGGAAGAGGCTGATGCGGCCGGTGAACGGGTCGGCGATCGTCTTGAAGATGAACACGGCCTGCTTCGCGTCGCCGAACTCGATCGTCGTCCCCTTCCTGGCCGGCGACGGAACACCCTCGACGAGGAGGTCGAGGAGCGCGGTTGTGCCGAGGTTCTTGGTCGCGACGCCGCACGCGACCGGATAGAGCTCGTCCCGCGTCACTGCCTGCTTCAGCGCGTCGGCCACGGCGTGCGCGTCGAGCTCCTCCCCGTCGAGGTAGCGCGCCATGAGGTCTTCGTCCGTCTCGACGACCGCGTCGAGGAGCTTCTCGCGGTGCTCCTGCACGACGTCGGCCATCTCCTCGGGAATCGGCTGCGGCCCACCCTCGCGGCCTCCGGAGGGATCCAGGTAGGCACACATGTGGAGGAGGTCGACGATGCCCTTCAGCTCGTGCTCGGCACCGATCGGGAGCTGAATCGCGACGCAGCGGTCGGAGAGCTGCTGCCGCGCCGCCTCGAGGACGCGGTAGAAGTCGGCGCGCTCGCGGTCGAGCATGTTGACGAAGAGGACGCGCGAAAGCTCCTGCTGCTCCGCGCGCTGCCAGACGCGCGAGGTGTTGACCTCGACGCCCATCACGCCGCTGAGCACCATGACGACGCCCTCGACGACCCGCAGCGCCGCGTACGTGTCGGCCTGGAAGCCGGCGTCGCCGGGCGTGTCGACGAGGTTGATCTTGCGGTCCTTCCACTCGAGGTGGCAGAGCGAGCCGGAGAGAGACATCTGCCGCTTCTGCTCGTGCTCGTCCCAGTCGGAGACGGTCGTCCCCTGCTCGACGCTGCCGATCCGGTTTGTCTTCCCGGTTTCGAAGAGCAGAGCCTCCACGAGCGACGTCTTCCCCACGCCGCGGTGTCCGGCGACGGCGATGTTGCGGATCTTTCCGGGCTCAGTGGCAGGCATCGGGAACGTGTCCTCCTCGGTCGCTTCGGCCACGCATCGTATCGCCGCGTTTGGCGGCTTTCGTGCTCCTACAGCGCGGCGG
>JAICME010000159.1 GCA_025929425.1 Thermoleophilia bacterium
ACGGCCTCTACGTCGCGATCCCAGGGCACAGCAGCCAGACCGATCCCGTGGCCGTAGTAAACGCCTTGCAACCACTCAATGTGGGGACCAAGTGATAGGCGCCCGTCGGGATCCCGAGGACTAACTGCGAGGCGTGAGCGCCGCGCGCTGGGCGGGTGCTCAGATATGTCCCCTGGCTGCGGGACGCGTGGAGCGGGAACCTTCGTAATGGTTCTGTCGTGCTGCGAGCCGAGAGGAGCCTGGTCCGCTCTGTCGCCGTCGCTCTGATTGTGGTGCTCCTCGCAGGATGCGCATGGGGAGGCTCGCGCGGTACGACGGGCACCCGTACCACGACGCGTGGCGGAAGCGTCGGTCTGTCGACTACGCCAGTCTGTGTGAACTGCACTCAGAACACGCCACCGCCGACGGCACTCGTGAAGCGGCTGGCTCGCCCTTTGCACTTCCCTGCGGCGAGTCCGGCTCTGTGCCCGCGGTCACCGGGCCGCTATATCCAGACCCCCGCCTTCGGCTCGATGACGGTGGGCAGCGGACCGGTCCGGGTCGGAGTCGACAACGCAGGCAACCCGCACCAGGGCTTCCATCCGGCCAGTTACCACGGCTGGCTCGCCCTGAAGACACACATTGTCGAGCCTCCCGCCTATCACGGGCCGTTCCTCGTGCGCGCCAGGCGACTCGATCAGCCCGGCGTGATCCGTTTCGGTCCAACACCCGCCGCCAACGCACCGCTCCTCGCTCTCGGAGGCTCGATACCTGTGGGTGGCGGCCGGGGTGGCTGGCACGACATTCCCTACTTCACCTTCGTCAGACGCCCGGGCTGCTACGGCCTGCAGATCGACGGCCTCAGCTTCAGCACCACGGTCGTCGTCCGAATACTCACGAAGTACCACCCATGACGGCTGGGGCGAGCGAGTAGCGCGTCTGGCCGAGCGTCATGTCGCCTGGCACGAGACCGTTGCTGTCGACAACGCTGGCAACTCGGCGAGGTCTGCACCGGGGTCTGCACGCGACGCGTTTTGAGGCACGTATGTCACAAACGTCCCGCTTGGTTGAGCCAAAAGCGGGTTACTTTGTGACTCAGAAAGGCGCATACGGATTTCGAACCCGTCCGCCGCGGGCGTTCTAGCCGATGTTGTCGAGAATCCACTTGCTCGCCGCGGGGTCGAAGCCTTTCCATGCGGCGGCGTCGGCCGTGATGTCCACGACGAGCAGCTTGTCGTTCGAGTCGACCAGGGCCGACAACTGGTTTCGTAGCTCGACGGCCGATAGATCGGCCCTCACTATCCAGGTGGAGTCGAGCCCATGCCACCAAGTCCCGAACGCCTTCAATGCAGCCTCGAGACGCGGATAGTTCTGGCCGGGCCGATCCAGGTCGTACCCCACGAGAAGCGTCCTCACGGCAGAACCCCCCGAAGGAGGGAGGGCAGACTGCCCGAATTACGTTGTAAAACGTCCGTGAGGGGCATTAGGTTCTAGTACCTTAGTACCCCAAGTACCGGAAGGACACAAGGAGACCATGGCTGAGAACGCACTGAAGGTGTCGAGGGAGACCAAGGAGCGCGTGCGCCTAGGCGCTGCGATCCTGGCATGCACCCAGGGCGAGCTCATCGACCGCGCCATCGCCGAGTACCTCGAGCACCACGCCGAGGACCTCCAAAGCCGTGTCGAGAGCGCCCGCCGTGCCCTCCTCGGGACCGACGCCGACGTCATCGCGTATCTACTCGACGTCGACTCTGACGAGATCGCCCGCGTCACCGAGCCCTAACCGCCCCTCGTCGAGACGATCCCGAGGTGCGCCACCTCGTGGTGCAAGAGTTCGCCCGTTGGCCAGTCGTGCCGGGCTGACCACTCCGCCTCGGAGTCGTCAAAGCGCTCCTGGATCGCGGCGAGAACCAGGCCACGCATCCGAGGGTCTAGTCCCCCTGCGCCGGCAGTGAGCTTCGGCAGCGCGACCCAGATCTCGATGAGGTCTCCCTCCCTGACAAAGAGCCGGATCGCGTTGCCGCCCTCGAAGACGAAAGTGTGCTCTTGGCCGGGGTCACCCCGAGCTTCATCGACCCACTTCGGCACCCGTTCGCGCACCTCCGAGACGAAGCGAGCTGCGGCTTCGACCTCGAGCCGCAGCGCATCGCGGTCGCCGGGAAGCAGCTCGCCGGCCGTGTGTAGATCGACGATGAACTCGTACGTGTCCTCGTCGCGCTCGTCTGCAGCGCAGATCCAAATCGTCCCGGCGTCGTCGAGCCAGGTGGCTACGCGCATTCGGCCGTGGGTGAAGCGATAGACCATGGTGTCCCGGATCTCTTGGATCCGGACGAGGTTCGCGGGGTAGGAGGCGGCCAGTTCACGAGCCTTACGAACGATCGGATGCTCGAGCGTGGAGAGGTCAGTCTCTGGAGGCGGACACTCCTCCTCGAGGTCGACGTAGAGACAACGCCAGGTGAGCCTTACGCGGCGGGCAGCTGCCGTTTCGCCGGGCGGCCGGCGTGCAAATCGGCGGAAGGGGCCCATGCCTAGGCCGTCTCCCTGGCGTCCAGCCGCAGGGAACAATTCGCACCGATCGGCGCGGTATCGGAGACCTGGCTTCTCGGCTCGTCGAGACGCACCGTTCCTTCTCCGGTTCGGGGCCGGACGCAGTGGTCGCTGCGGGCGGCGTAGGTGGGGTCGTGACGGACAGGGTAAGGCGGTCCGCGGACGGCGACGGGTGACGGCGGGCCGCACAGCGACCACTGCACGACCCGCCCGAGCACAGCGACACCCACCATCGGCTACCCGGAGAGGGAAGCTGGCAGGAGTGTACGGGCGGCCGACGACGGACTCGCGTGCACGGCACGCGGCGACCCTTCTACTTCAGCAGCGCTATGCGGTCGAGCGCATAGGCCGGCCGGGTAGGCCACGCCGCGACCTCGCCCGAGAGTGTCCGCTCGCCGGGCGGTGGCCAGGGGTCGAGCGCGGCGAGCCGTTCGTACGTCCCCGGCGCCGTGGGACTCGGCAGCAAGATCGCGCGACTCCCGACGAGCACAGCAACCGACGCGAGGTCGTGTGGCTCCTTGACGGAGACGATACGGCGCTCTGCGGCGCTTGAAGACGTGACGAGGCAGTAGCGGCTCAAGATCTCCGCGTCCGGATCTCGGATCTGCTCGCGAACCGGCTCGAGTTCCCCGAGCAGGACGTAGAGGTAACCGAGCGTCGCGAAGGCGACGAGGTAGGCGGCACGAAGCCACGCGATCGCCGCCTTCCGGAAGTCTGGCGTCCGCAGTGAGAGCGTCATCGACCAGTCCTTCGACCCAGCCGCTGCCTGAAGAACCTCGGTCACCGCCGCAGCCGTGTCGGGGTGGTTCTGCTTTGCGACACCAGCGATCGATAGCCCTTCCGGCCCGAAGATGATCTCGCTGCGCTGCTCGACGTCCCCGTAGTGGGCCGTCGCGGACATCGGCTTCGTCATCGAGCGCGATCCGAACTCGTACAGCGTTTCCGCCCGTCGGAGCTCAGCATCGACCGTGTGGCCGCTCCGGCTGTTGCAGTCGCGGCACGTAACTGCTGTGTGTCGGCCGCCGATGCTCGCCGGCGGCGCGTGCTCGAGGCTGAGGTCGTCGAGGTCGGTGAACCAGTTGAGGCAGAGCGGGCAGAGGTAGCGGCCGGCGCCGTTCTTGGTGATCGCGTCCGTGACGGTGATCCCCTCGCGCACCCACCGCTCCTTCTTCGACCGATTACCCATGGCGGCCAGTCTTACCGAGGGAACCCGAAGCGGGAACCCACGCACTGAGCGGGCTTACGAGACACATCTGGGCGGATTGCCGCCGAGAGGCTCCGACGCTGCAAACGGCTCCGACCGAACGAGGAGGACGCGTCTCCAGGCCGAACCGACTCAAGCCACCGTCGCTGTCTCTACGGGACAGGGACGCCGGCCGTTATGGGTGCGCTTCATAATCGGCTCGGCCAGCGCGCCGAATCAAGTGGCGACGCGGTAGAGCTTGCGGCCGTAAAGGAACAAGAAGGCGTTGTCGCCGAAGGTGGAATAGATGGCGCCGTAGCACTGCGAGCCGGGCGTCGGAACGGTGGCCGCGACAAGCTGTTTTCCTGTTGCCGCGTCGATCCGGATCACCTGCAGCGAGTTGCAGTTGTAGTACTTGCCGTTCACGGGGATCTCACGCACCGTCCACACCGATGAGCCGTCGGTCGAGAAGCTGGTGGCCCAGTCGTTGAGTTCGTTTGCAGACGCGAGCGCGCGAGCCCGTGCCGCGGCTCCGGTGAAGCGCCAGAGCTCGCCGTGTGTTTCGCCGCTCAGGACGTCAGCGATCACGGTGTGACCGGTCGCGACGATCCAGAGTGCAGCGCGTCCGCCCCGGTGGACAAGGATCGGCGCACCGGCGCCTAACGGAACGTGGTAGATCGGCGCCGGCCCGCGGCCTGCGCCTCCGTTCGTAGCGATCGCGAGCCACAGCCCGTCGTCGTCGGCGGCCAGCACCGGCCTGAAGATCCGCGGCACATGCACGATGTTCTCTACGCGGCCGCTTCTCGCCGATACCTGGAGGACTTCCGCGCCCTTCGGCGTCTCGGTGTCGAAGAGCCAAAGCGTGCCCGGCCCGTAGGCCATCTGAAGGTGCGTGTCAGAGTACTGCTGGAAGGTCATCACGACCGGCCCTTCAGAGACGCGGTGCGTTCTCAGGTCGACGTGGGCGATACGGACTCGCACGGTGAAGGTCTTCCGGTCGTACCGGAGCACGGGATACACCGGCTCAACCGACGTGCGTAAGCAACTGATCGACCCACGCGCCGTCACCCGCAGCGGCGTCTGCCTGACTCGAACGTAGACACAGCGGCCGCCAGCAACGGTATCCCCGAGGACGAGCAGGTTCCGGCCATCCGGTTGCAACGAGTAGAAGTTGAGGTTCGCCGGCAACAGGACCGACGCAACGCCCGGCGGCACGATCGCCGCTGCAGCTGCGACGACGGCGAAAAACTTCAACGCAAGGCCAGATTAACCCAGCAGACTGACCAAGGGCAGCGAAAGTACATAGCCGCTTTGGACGAGACTCCTGTCGCCTGACTGTCGCTGTCGTTCCGGTTCCTTTTTGGGCGACTTGGCCCACCTGGCGGAACCGAACGGATCCAACCGGACGTCTGCGGCTTCCGGCGAACTCGTCGAGCGTGCCGGAGACCGACTGTCGCGCGCCTTGTCGCGCAGCCGCCCGGCATCGTTTAGTCAAGCCAAAGGAGCAGGCGCTCGAAAACCGTTATCCGTCGTTAGGCGGATCGAGGGTTCAAATCCCTCCCCCTCCGCTTCTGCGCCCGGAGCCCGTTGCGCCGGAATACAGTCCCGGCGAGTGTCCGCCGCAGAAACCTCACGCAAGGAGAGCCAATGAG
>JAICME010000072.1 GCA_025929425.1 Thermoleophilia bacterium
CCGCACGCAGCGGCACGACTGCCTAACGTTCAGGTGCGGTGAGGCGGGCGGCCGCAGGCCCGCCTCACCGCCGTGCCGTCCGTCAGTCGACGACGATCCCGGACGGAGCCGCACCGGCCGGGCCGGCCGCCTCCGCCAACGGGGTCAGCGTGCCGCCGTCCACCGCGAAGCCCGCGACGGCGTTCGTGCCCGACTCGACCACCCACAGACTCGAGCCGTCGGGCGAGAGCCGTGCATCCTCGGCGCCCGCGCCCAGCTGGCCGGGGCCCGTGCTCTGGAGGAAGGCCAGCCCCCCGCCCGCGTCGATCGAGTAGCTCGAGATCGAGGCCGACGCGGTGTTCACGTCGAAGAGGAACCGGCCGTCGTGGCTGATCTCGACCCAGCAGGCCGCGCCGCCGTCATTCGCAACCGGGGCTCCGAGCGGGGTCAGGGTGCCGTCGGCTCCGACGCCGAAGCTGGAGACGAGCCCGGGGAAGGCGGCGCCTCCGCCGGCGACGTGCGCATCGGAAACGAACAGCTGGTTCGGGTCGGTGGGGCTGAACTCGCTACCGAGCTGGCCCCAGCCCTGCGCCGGTGTGAACGCCTGCGCGTCATAGGGCGAGCCGGGAGCCGGTGTGAGCCGCCCGTCGGCGCCGACCGTGAAGCTGTCGATCAGCGAGGTCGCGATGCGTGTGCCTGCAGCTCTCGTCCCGTCTCCGTTGAACAGCACCTGGCCGGGCTTCGAGTCGTTCGGCAGCACGTAGGTCGAATCGGGAATCGGCCGCAGCTGTCCCCCGGCGTTGAGCCTGAAGCCGGTGTAGTTCGTGTCCCCGGCACTGCTGCCCGGACCCGCATTCGCCACGTAAACGAGATTCCCGTGGACGCCGATGCTGACCGGGTCGACCCCGCCCGAGGCGACCGGAGACGCGGCGAGCTGGAGCGACCCGTCGGGCTTGAGCCGCAGCACCGAGATCTGGTTGCTGCCGGCGTCGACGGCGAGCAGGTAGCGGCCGTCCGCGCTCAGCTGGAGGGACCCCTGCGACGCGTCCGGCTGACCGGTCCCCGAACCGCCGACGGCAAACGGCGAGCCGGGCATCGCGGTCAGAGACCCGTCGGCATGGCGGTCGAACCCGGCCACGCTGTTGACGGGTGCCGTGTTGTCGTTCACGTACACGTGCCCGACGACGCCGGACGCGCCGCTCGACGCCGCGGCGCCGCCGACCACGAAGACGGCGGCCGCGGCCGCGAGCACGAGCAGAACCGCGAAGCGAGACAATCTCATCCTCGAGACCTCCTGGAAATGCGCACAGGGCCGATTCCCCGCGCGTCCCACGACGGTCGCAGGAGCCTCTCTCGCGCGGCTTACGCGCCGATGAACGATCGCTTAACGCGTAAAGTCGGCTCAGTCCGACCGACGGAGGAGTGAAGCGATGAGCATGTACGCAGTTGTCGATCCCGCGACCGGCGAGACGATCAAGGAGTACCCGACAATCACAGACGACGCGCTGAAGGACGCAATCGCGCGCGCCGACCGTGCCCACCGGGAATGGTCGAAGGCTTCGACCGTCGCCGACCGGGCTGCGCTCGTCCGTCGCGTCGGCGAGCTGCACACGGAGCGGCGGAAGGAGCTCGCCGAGATCATCGCCGCCGAGATGGGCAAGCCGATCGGCCAGGCGCGGGGCGAGATCGCCTTCAGCGCCTCGATCTACGAGTTCTACGCCGACAACGCGGAAGCGCTGATGGCGGACGAGCCCATCGAGCTCATGGGTGGCGAGGGGTCGGCGTTCGTGCGCCGCAGCTCGCTCGGCGTCCTGCTCGGGATCATGCCGTGGAACTTCCCCTACTACCAGGTCGCCCGCTTCGCGGGCCCGAACCTGGTCATCGGCAACACGATCCTGTTGAAGCACGCGCCGCAGTGCCCGCAGTCGGCCGAAGCGATGCAGCAGATGTTCACCGACGCCGGCTTTCCCGACGGCGCCTACGTGGACATCCGCGCCACGAACGAGCAGATCGAGTGGGTGATCGCCGATCCGCGCGTCCGTGGCGTCTCCGTGACCGGCTCCGAGCGCGCGGGCGCCGCGGTCGCCGAGATCGCCGGCCGGAACCTGAAGAAGGTCGTGCTCGAGCTCGGCGGCTCCGACCCGTTCATCGTCCTCGGCACCGACGATCTCGACGAGACCGTTCAGGCCGCCGTCGAAGCGCGGATCGACAACGCCGGCCAGTCGTGCAACGCCGCGAAGCGGATGATCGTGATCGACGAGCTCTACGAGCCGTTCCTCGAGAAGTTCACGGCCGCGCTCACCGCAGTGAAGTCGGGCGACCCGCGCGAGCGCGAGACGGACGTCGGACCGCTCTCCTCTCAGGTCGCGGCCGACCGCCTCGAAGATCAGGTCAAGCGTGCCGTGGAGCAGGGCGCAACGGTCGTCGCGGGCGGCAAGCGCGACGGCAACTTCTTCGAGCCGACGGTGCTGACGGACATCACGCCGGAGAACGACGTCTACCGCGAGGAGCTGTTCGGCCCCGTGGCCCAGGTCTATCGCGTCAGGTCGGAGGAGGAGGCGGTCGCGCTCGCAAACGACACGCCGTTCGGGCTCGGCTCCTACGTGATGACGACCGATCCGGAACAGGCCGCGCGTGTCGCAGACCAGATCGACGCGGGCATGGTCTACGTCAACATCGTGGGGGCCGACAGCGCCGAGCTGCCGTTCGGCGGGACGAAACGCTCCGGCTTCGGACGCGAGCTCGGCCGCTACGGCGCCGACGAGTTCGTCAACAAGAAGCTGATCCGAACCAGCTGAGTCATCCGCAGGCTGCCGCGGTCGTCACGACCTCCGCGAACTCCTCCTGGAGGTTGATGCCGGTCATCCGTGCGATCTCGGCAGCCGGCACCACCTCGCCGTCCGGCCCGACGTCGTCGAACGTGTGAGTCGCGTCGAGGACGAACCACACGTCGTAGCCGAGGTCGGAGCCGATGCGCGCGGTCGTCTCGCAGCAGACGTTCGTCTGGATCCCGCACACCGCGATCGCGCCGATCTCACGCTCGCGCAGCCAGGCGTCGAGATCGACGTCCGCGTGAAACGACGAGTGCACCGTCTTGACGAGACGAAGATCGGCCTCGCCGGACACCACGTCCTTCAGCTCGAAGCCGGGCGTGCCACGCTCGAGAGGCCCGCCCTGCCAGTCGTGCTGAACGACCACGATCGGGTCGCCGCGCTCGCGCCAGGCGGCCATCAGCCTGGCGACGTTCACCTCGGCATCCGGATTGTCCCGGGGGCCGAGAGCCGGATCGTCGAAGCCCCGCTGCACGTCGACCACCACCAACGCACGCTGCCCGCTCATGCGGCTGAATCTAGAAGATGCGCGACGGCCGACGCCACTTCCTCGAACGCGTCCCACTGGACCATGTGCATCCCCGGCACCTCGACGACGCGGAGCCGGTCACCCAGCGCCACGCGGTACGTCTCGACCTGCTCCGCCTGCACGAGCCCGTAGGCGGGCGCGTGGAGCAGCAGGGTCTCTCCTGCGAGCGTCGACGGGGCCGGCGGATCGCTCGCGAGCTCGCCGTAGATCGACACCGCTGCCGCCTGGCACGTGCGCCGGCGGACGGATCCGTCCCGCTGCTGCTCGAGGTGCTGCGCGGCCTCGTGCTCGATCGCGGCGCGCGGAGAATCCGGATACAAGACCAGGCGTTCCTCGACGTAATCCTCCACGCTGGCGTAGACGGGCTCGCGCCGCTCGAAATTCGCCGCGTCGAGCGCGACGTGCGGTAGCAGCTGGATCGCGGGATCCAGCAGCGCCGCTCGTCGCACCAGCTGCGGATGAGCGGCGGCGACCTCGAGCACGAGCCGGCCGCCGAACGAGTGACCGACCCAGTCCGCCGCGGACAGTCCGAGCGCCTCCGACGTCTCCACCAGATCCGCCACGTGCGTCGCGAACGTCCACGGCGGCTCCCAGCCGGAGCGGCCGTGCCCGCGAAGGTCGAACGCGAGTACGCGCCGCTCGCTCCATCGCTCCTCGGCAAGCCGCTGGTAGACGCCGGCATACCCCGTCACGCCGTGGAGGCAGACGAGCGGCTCACCCCGCGGATCGCCCCATTCGTGGACGTGCAGCACCATCGAGTCCGACCCTAATCATCAGGAAGCGGAGGGGGAGGGATTCGAACCCTCGTCGAACCCAGAGGCCCGAACGGTTTCGAGCCTTGTGCAGTTTTCGGCTCGGGAGGCTTGTCCAAGCAGAAGCGGGCGGCTACCGCGGGTGCGCGCGCCGGTCTTTGCGCCGGCCCGTAGAGCTCTCGGAGGAACGTTCAGACGGACTGGCGTGCCGTCCGCCCGAGCTCTTCCAGCGTTGCAGCGGCGGACGCCTCGCGGACGGCTGCGAGCTGCTCAGCCGACAACTCGGCCTCGAGTCGATCAAGGGCCGGGCGGGCGGCAATGGCGTAGGAAGCTGGAAGCTGCTCGTGACCCAGCGCGAAGGTGAGGGTCACGGCGGCCCGCTCCTCTTCAGCAGGATCCGTGGCGAGGCAAGCACCGATCCCGCTGAGTGCCAGTAGCTCGAGCGAGATGGCCTGCGCAGCGTGCGCGCGTTCGAGTGCCACCTCGAAGCGCTCGCGTGCCTCGGCGCCGTCCCCGAGCGCGAGTGCCGCGAAGCCGATCCGGCAGAGCGCCGTGATCAGCCCCCAGCGGTGGTTGCTCTCGGAGAACGCCTCGTAGCCGGCGCGAGCGAGCCGCAGGGCCTCGGAGTAGTCGCCAAGTCCGTACGCGCTGTGGCTCGCACGACTGAGCGAATAGCCCAGGCCCGCAGGTTCGCCGACGGACGCGAAGAGGTCGTGCGCTTCGAGGTGGAAGCGAAGCGCGTCTCCGAAGCGCTCCTCGGCATCGGCGAGGAGGCCAAGCTTGCCGATGGCGTACGCGCGCAGGATCGGGTTGCCGAGGCGGTCTGAGACGGCATGCGCTGCATTGAACGCCTCGCGGGCTGCTTCCAGGTCGTCCATGAGGAGTCGGGCAAAGCCGAGGTCCATCAGACCACCGCACTCGGCTATCCCGTCGCCGGACGCCTGCGCGAACTCCGCCCCCTCGGCGCTGAACGCTGCCGCCTCTGCGTAGACGTCTCGGTAAACGCCCCACATGCCCATGGAGCACAAGCAGTTGGCGAGCTCCCGCTCCATGTTCCGCGCTCGCAGGATGGGCACACAGCGGATAGCGAGCTCCTCGGCTTCGAGGTCGTACCCCAGTCGGGCACCGATGGCGATCCGGTACATCGCCGCGGCCAGCGCGACCACGCTCGCGCGTGCAGGGTCGTCGGCGTCAAAGCCGGCCGTGTGCTCGAGGCGTTCGAGCGTCTCGGCCCCCTCGTACCAAGCGTGCATCCAGAGGAACGTGTTGAAGGCCTCGAGCACCTGCAGCGCTGCGCGCTCGTCTGGCTCCGTCAGGATCCACTCGGCCGCAGCGCGAAGGTTGTCCAGCTCGCCGCGCAGCTCGTCGCGAGCGACCGCCATGTCCGGGCCCATGAGTGCTGTCTGCCTGTCCCGAAGCATCGCCGCGTAGTGACGCGCGTGCCGCTCGCGCGCGTCGGCTTCCTCCGCGGGCGACGACCGCAGCTGCTCTGCCGCGTACTGGCGCAGAAGCTCATGTAGCTCGAAGCGGCCGAAGTCCGGACGGCGCAGGAGCGACTTCGAGACAAGCTCGGAGAGGAGGCGCAGGTCGGCGCCGGTGACCGCTGCGGCGGCGCTGCGATCGAAGCTGCCGTGGAACACAGACAGGCGCGAGAATGCGCTGCGTTGCTCGTCGGTAAGTAGGCGCCACGAATGGTCGATGACCGCTCGCAGGCTGCGATGCCGTTCTGGGACGTCACGCATCGAGGTGGTGAGGAAGTCGATGTTGCCCTCGATCTCGTCCGCGATCTCGGCGCAGGAAAGCACCGACGTCCACGAGGCCGCGAGCTCGATGCCGAGCGGCATACCGTCCACGAGCCGGCAGATGCGCAGCGCGTGCGAGTGCTCCGCATCGTCGAGGGTCAATCCCGGTGCTACCTGTGCGGCTCGCTCGACGAACAGGCGCATCGCCGAGGCGCTCCCATTCCCGTTCTCAGCGAGACCGAGGCCGTCGACGTCGAACACCCACTCGCTCTGAACGTTGAGCCGCTCGCGAGAGGTTGTCAGGAGCGCGACGTGCGGGGCGCGCTCGATCACCTCGGACAGAAACCCGGAGCCCTCGACGAGATGCTCGAAATTGTCGAGCACGAGCAGCGTCGAGCGCTCGCTGAGGTAGTCCAGCAGCTGGTCTTGCGCCGAGAAGCCGCTGTGCACGGCATCCACGGCGAACTGGATCGAATCGGCGAGGGCAGGCGCGAGGAAGTCCGGCGAGGCGACGGAGGCGAGCGGGACGAAATGGACGCCGTGCGGATAGCGATCGACCCGGCGGGCGGCGGCCTCGAGCGCAAGCCTGGTCTTGCCCACCCCGCCCGGTCCGACGAGCGTGAGCAGGCGGCAGCCGGGGTCCTCGAGCAGCCGGTCGATCGCTTCGAGTTCCGAGGCCCGGCCCACGAACGACGTTCGCGGCAGCGGGAGGTTCTTCATGCCCGCCTCGATCGTCTTCAGCAGCGGGAACTCGGATGGGAGGCCGTCGATCTCGAGTTGGTAGATGCGCTCCGGCGCGCTGAGGTCCTTGAGGCGGTGCGCGCCGAGGTCGCGGACCTCCGCATCGACGAGCGCTTTGGTCGGCTCCGACATGAGCACCTGCCCGCCGTGACCGACGGCGGCGATACGAGCGCCCTTGTGCACGTCGAGACCGACGTAACCCTCTTCCGTCAGCCGCGGCTCGCCCGTGTGCAAGCCCATCCGCACGCGAATCGGGCCATCGGCAAGAGCACGCTGGCAGTCGGCAGCAGCGGCGACCGCGTTCGACGCGCGGGCGAAGACGACGAAGAACGCATCACCCTGCGTGTCGACCTCGACGCCCTCGTGCTCGGCGAACGCCGCGCGGAGTCGCCGCCGATGCTCCTGCAGCGCCTCCCCATAGTCATCGCCCAGCTCGTGCAACAACCGCGTCGAGCCCTCCACATCCGTGAACAGCAATGTCACGACACCCGTCGGGAGACCGCTCGCCATCGCGCACGATCATGCGCCGTCGCGCGTTCGCTGTCCAGCGACAGGAAGCGGAGGGGGAGGGATTTGAACCCTCGATCCGCCTAACGACGGATAACGGTTTTCGAGCGCCTGCTGCTTCGGCTCAACGACGGCGTTCCGGGCGACTGCGCGACAGCTCGCGCGACAGTCGGGCAGCTTCGGCCCTCAGCTCGTCCGGCTGCGACGGCCTGAGTCCGGCTGAGTCGGCCTGAGCGCCACGCCCACCGCTGTCCAGGCTGCGCCTCATTCGCCTGCCAGGACGACACTCGGTTGGATTCGCAAAGCCTGCGCAGTCGGAAGTGTGGCGGCGATCAGGGCAGCGACGATGCCGGCTCCGGCGGCGATGCCGCCGCCCGCGAGCAGCGGCTGGACGGGGACCGGGAGCAGTTCTGTCCCGACGAGTAACCCGACTCCGAGGCCGACGGCTGACCCCAGCAGGCCGAGTCCGATCCCCTCGAGGAGGATGAGGCGCACGACGTGACGGTCGCGCCAACCCGTTGCTCGTAGCGTGGCGAGCTCTGGTGCGCGCTCGCGTAGGTTGAGGTAGAGGACGTCTGCGACGGCGAGCGCGGCGAGGGCGATCGTGATTCCGGCTGCGACCAGGTCGGGTCGTCGGACCTGGATCGAGACGGCGTTGCCGAGCAGCGTGGCCAGGAGGGCGCCGTGGAAGGCTCGCTCGATCCCGATCAGGATGGTGAGGGCGGCGACGCCGAGCGCGAGCCCTCCCGCGGCGATGGCGGTGCGGAGGGGGAGGCGACGAAGGTTCAGAAGCGCGAGACGCAGGAAGCCGTAGGCGTGGCCGCGGCGACCGGGGACGACCGGCGGCCGTACCACGTCGAGCGGCTCGCCGCGCGTCGCTTCCCACGCGGGGCCGACACCTGCGATCAGAGCGAGGACTATCGCGAGGGGCAGGACGTAGAAGACCCGGCTGAGCGGGACGTGGAGCGCGAACCGCCACACCAGCAGCGCCGCGATCCCGGTGCCGGCGAGACCAGCCGCCGCTGCCACCACGAGGAGTTCGCCGAGAATGGCGGTGAAGATGGCCCGGCCGGGCCAGCCCAGCGTGCGCAGGGTCCCGATCTCCGCGCGCCGCGCCCGTACGGTCGCAAGGGCGCTGTTGGCGAGGAAGAAGCAGCAGACGACGAGCACGAGCGCGAACAGGGCGAGGTCTTTGCGGTCGAGCGCCTTGATGTAGCTGATCGTGGCGCCCTTCTTCGACCAGCCTTCCTGGAGCAGCAGCTTTGGCCGGCCGAACTTGCCCGGGGGGAGGGTGATGTCGATTGGGTGGGGCGAGGAGCCGGCGGTGACGTCCACTTGGAGGCCTGTCTCGGCGTGGATCTGCTGGGCGACGGTGCGGATGCGGAGCTGGCTGAGCGGGTCGGTGCCGGTCACGCCATTGACCCGGACCCGGATCTCCGAGATCGGCGCGTGCTGCTGCCGCGGTGAGATGCCGGTGAAGCGGGCAGCCGAGAGCAGAGGTTGGAGGCCGTGCAGGTTCGTGAGCAGCAGCGGCGGCTGCTGCTCGTAGTCGCCGATGTTCTGCGAGGGAAGCAGCCGTTGGCCGTGCAGCAGCTTGCGGCTCTCCGCATCCCCGGGCTCCATGATGGGCGGGTAGTACGTCTCGAGCGGAACTCGTGACAGCGGCGAGAAGCCGCGCAGCCGGTTCGGATCGAACAGCCCCACCACTCGCAGGACGGGCACACTCAACTCGGAATTGTTGATCGTTCCAAGGCTGGCTAGCGTGCCCGAGATCTTGCGGAACTGGACGTCGCGGTTGTCGGTCGGCTGCGGGAGGTAGCCGGCCAAACCGTTCCCTGCCCATTGATCCCGCCAGGCAGCCGCTCCGTTCTTCACCGAGAGCGGCTCGAGGGACCCGTCAGGGAGCCGCCGGTAGTGGACGGGCGCACCTCGCCAGTACGCGTGGACTATCTGAAACTGCGGGAACTCGAAGGAGCTTCTGCGTCGGAGGCCCTGGGCATAGAGCCGCCCGGCATCAAACGAGCGCCGGCCGATCGCGACACCGGGCAGGCCGGTCAACCAGCGGTACGCCGTGATATGCCGATCGCCGGGCGGCCCAGGCTCCTTGGGAATCGCGTGCTGGGTAGCTCCAAACGTGTGGCAGCCCGTCCCGCCGGGAAGGTCGCTCATACCGCAGGCTCCGGCGCCGACCATGCCCGGCACATCCGTCCCCGCAGGCACGACCAGCCGCTCGATCTGAGCCTCCAGCTGCTCGTCGACGAACGAGCGCGAGGCGGCCAGGACCGGGATTGTGCGCCACGTTGTCGAGCTGCCCTTGGACAGGCGCAGCCGCGATGAGCTCGAGAGGTAGCTGCCGGAGACGATGGCCCGTCGCAGGCCGACCAGCTGCGCCTCCGCCTCTGGATCGATCGCCGAGATGTTGAGCGGAAGCTCGAACGAGAGCTCGACGACCGGTCGCAAGACGACTCCCTCGCTTCCGAAATTCTTCAGCGCGGTCGTGAGGTTGGGCGAGGCGCAGCGGAGCGTGCTCGAGTTGACGGGGGCGAAGGGGGCGAGGACGAGCGGGCGGCTCGCGTTGTACCCCTCGCACACCTGGTCGGCCATTCCCGTCAGCGGATCTCGGGTGGCCATCGAGTCGAGTGGACCGACACCGAGGCGGCGCCGTGTCGCGTAGAGGTACTCGTCCGAGGCCGGGTAGTGGGAGAGGCCGTCCTGCGCCAGCCAGGAGAAGCGGACCCGGAACAGCTGATCGGTCTGAGGACTGAGTAAACGCTTGAGCGATACCTTTACCTGCTGCTCCACGAGCACCGTCCCTAGGTTCGCGATCGGCGCCGCGACTGCGACCCCGCGAATGTGCTCGATCTCGTGGTACTGCTTGAACGTGATCCCGCCGTAGATCCCGGAGAGGAAGTTGGGACGGACGAGCCCCTGCCGGCGCTCGAGCGGCGTGGTCGAGCGCTTGGGGCGGACGAGGACGTCGTAGGCGTTGCGGAAGTTCGACCTCAGGGTGCCTCGGATGCGAAGGGCGGACGTCGCGGCCGAGCCGGTGAGGAGGACGAAGGCGACGGCGGCGGCGAGGATGCCGAGCGCGAGCGTTCCCGCCCGCCAGGGGCGGTTGCGAAGTGCGCTGGCGAGGAAGCCGATCACGGCTCCAGCCGCGTCACCCGCTCGAGCAGGGCCGTGGCTTCCTCCGGCTGCACGTCGGTGACGTCGAGGATGCGGCCGTCTTGGAGGCGCACGATTCGGTCGCAGCGGCTGGCGATCACCGGGTCGTGGGTGGCGACGAGCACGGTCGTGCCGCGCTGGGCGCGCAGTCCGAGCAGGAGCTGGAGCAGCTCCTCGCCGGTGCGCGAGTCGAGGTTGCCGGTCGGCTCGTCGGCAAGCAGCAAAAACGGGTCGTTGACCAGGGCGCGGGCGATCGCGACGCGCTGCTGCTGGCCCCCGGAGAGCTCCGAGGGCAGCGCGTCCTCGCGTCCCGCGAGCCCGACGGCGGCGAGGAGCTCGCGCGCGCGCTCGTGCTTGTCGAAGTCAGCCCGGTAGGGGAGGAGCGGTGCGGCGACGTTATCGAGCGCCGTCAGCGCCGGCAGCAGGTGGAAGGACTGGAAGACGAAGCCGATCCGGCGCCGGTAGTCGACCCGCTCCCTGCGCGATAGCGTCGTCACCTCTGCCGCGCCGACCCGGATCGTTCCCTCGTCGGGAACGTCCATTGCTCCCAGGAGATGCAGTAGCGTCGATTTACCCGAGCCGGAGGGGCCGGCCACGGCCACGAGCGACCCCGCCTCGATCGCCAGGCTGACGCCGTCTAGCGCGGCCACGGCCTGGGCGCCGGTCGAGTAGCGTTTCGCAATCCCGCTGATCTCGACCGCCGCGCCTGCGCCTGCCTGCCCCTCCATCATCGGCCGCCGGAACGTTCCTAGCTACACCGGGCCCAGATGATGACCTGATTCCCAGGAGGCCCCCCTTTGAGAAGGCTGACGATCGCTTCCTCGCGCCGGGTGCCGCGCGGCGTCCGGATCGAGAGCCGCGCGCCCTTTACGGGAGGACCGTCCGCGCCCCAGCGGTGGTAGGGCGAGAATTCGATGTTCCATACGTTCGCGTAGTACGCGCTTTTCGGGATCCTTCGCAGGACCGTCTGGCCGGGCGACTTGTGGCAGACCAGTCGCATCCGGGTCTTGCAGGGATATTCCCTGCGCCCGAGGCCCGCGCCCGAAACGCAGCGCACCTTCTGCTTGGCCGAAGAGGTCGACCCCCACCTTGCGCCGCGGGAGCTCTGCTCGAGCGTCTGCCGCACATGGACGGAGGTGGTGTTGGCGGAAGCGGTGAGCACGCTGAAGCTGGCCGCGCCGACGAGGATCGCCAGCACGAGGGTCGCAAACCGGCCGCGCCGGTGCAGGAGCTGGCCCAGCAGCAACCTACTCACCGCTTCCTCCCGGTGTCTCTTTGCGCAGCTGCATCCGAACCGTCATGATCCTGCCATGTCGCGCGGCAGTATATATTGCGACACTATAGGGCGCAACTGATGCCGATTCAACACGCAGTCCTTGCCCTGCTCGCCGACGGTGAGAGCCACGGCTACGACCTGCGCGAGCAGTTCGAGCAGGCGGTCGGGCCGCAGTGGGGCGACCTCTCAATCGGCCACCTCTACCAAGTGCTCGACCGGTTGGCTCGCGAGGGCCTGGTCAGGCGGCGTGGCGTCCGCCAAGCGACACGCCCCGACCGCATCGTCTACCGCCTCACAGATGCCGGCCGCGCCGAGCTCGACGCCTGGCTCGAAACGCCGTTCGTCCGCCAATCCGGCTACCGCGACGACTTCTTCCTCAAGCTCGCCGCAGCCGCCCGCCTCGGCCTCGATTCCCTCCAGCGGGTGATCACGACACAGCGCAAGGCCTACACCGGGGAACTGCGCACGCTCGCGCAACTGCGCGCCCAGCATGAAAGCGACCCAGTCGTCCGCCTCCTGATCGAGACAGCCATCGACCACACGGAGGCCAACCTACGAACCGTCGACCGGGCGGCAGAGAACGCAGGCGAGCTCACGTCGGCAAAGACACGCGTACGAGAGGAACCCGCTTCCCGGGGAGTTGCCTCAAGCGGTTGAAAACGCGAGAACTCTGCCTCGGTTCAGACTGCTCGCTGCAGAATGGACCGGACTGTCGACGGCCACCAGCGCTCGCCCCCGTGGGCTGTCGGGATCTGGTCGGTGTTGAGGCCTGCGGCGATCTGGCGGAGGCTCTTGCCTGCGGCACGCTCATGGTGGATGCGCATGACGATCTCCGGTGGGATGGTCGGTTTGCGTCCTCGCATCGCCGGCTCGAGTCGCGGTTGTGCTGTCCGTCGCCGCTCGACGGCAACTCGCTCGAGCTCGTCGACGGGGATCAGGCTGGTGCCCCAAGGCAGCTCGATCGTCTCGATGTATGGGAGCAGCCGTCGGAGGGTTGAGAGGCTGATGCCGAGCACCTTGGCGGCCTGGCTGCGGGTGTAGGCGAGCCGTTCGACGTGGTCCGCCTGGCGCACCACGACTCGTGGCCCGGCCACCGCCGACTCCCTACTTGGCGGTCGGGTCGGCCGGAGGTGGCGGAGCGTCTTGTCGGCGCGGCGTTGCTGGCGGCGGCGCATTCCGTACAAGCGTACACAAATGATGAGACTGTTTTGCACCCGGGTGAGCTCCTATGTCAAGTCGTTCACGGATTCCGTGCATCTGCGTCGGTGGGTTTGTCGTGGGGGCCCGCTGAGAGCGTTCGTGCGGTACGCGTGGCCGCTGCGGGTGCGGGGCTCGCGGCGCTCTGGCGGCGCCGAGCGGCCGTTTCGGTCCGCGCGGCTCTGGACCGGCGCGTTGAGCGTCGTTCTGCGGGCCTGCGAGCGGTTGGCCTGATCTGTTAGTC
>JAICME010000042.1 GCA_025929425.1 Thermoleophilia bacterium
GACGCCTGGGGGGAGGTGGTTGATCGGTTGCGGGAGCGGGAGCTGAGCGGATTGCCGCTGCTGGTTGGGGGTCGCTCGCTGGGTGCGCGGGTTGCCTGCCGCACCGCAGCCCCTACCGAAGCGATCGCGGTTCTGTGTTTCGCGTTCCCGTTGCAGCCGCCGCGGCGCTCGGGCGCGGCTCCGGCGCCGAGTCGGCTTCCCGAGCTGGACGCGGTTGCTGTTCCGACTTTGGTCGTGCAAGGAACGCGTGACCCGTTCGGGATGCCGCCGGCTCGCGGTCAGCGTCTGGTAGTCGGGGTTCCCGGCGATCACGGCCTGAAGGCAGATCTGCCGGCAGTGTCGGCGGCCGTGCAGTCCTGGCTGTCGGAGCTTCTCGCCGGGCTTCGCTAGTGGCTGCGTAAGCGATCCGACTTGCGTTGTGCCGTTTCGACCGCCGCTTGAGCCTGCCTGAGTTCGCGCTGGGTCTGTGCCCAGTGCTGCTGGGGCCTGCTGCGCCGCTCAGGAGCAGCTTCTTTGCTTCCTGCAATCCCGCTCGCGCGGCGCTGTCATCGGATCTTGGAACCGCACTGTCCACCTCGTCGAATCGGCGCTGGTGGGTGCTACCGGAGCCGTTCGGCGAGCGAGGAGTGGCGCGTTCGTCCTTCTCCTCGCGCGACCGCGGTAAGCAGCGCCCGCTGCTCGCCGGCGAGCACGCAGAGTCGCTGCGCGCGCGTGACCGCGGTGTAGAGGAGCGGCCGCGACAGCATCACGTGGTACTGGGACGACCAGGGCGCGACGACGGCCGGGAACTGGGAGCCCTGCGCGCGGTGGATCGTGAGCGCCCAGGCGAGCTGGTACGTCTCGAGCGCGGACGCAGGGACGGCGACCTCTCGCTCGCCGTCGTTGAGCGAGAGCAGCGCCTCGCCCTCCTCCTCGTCCCAGTCGAGGACGAACGCGACCTCGCCGTTCATCACCTCGCGCTCGGGCGTGTAGTCGTTGCGCGTCTGGACGATGCGCGAGCCGACGCGGAGTTCGCGGACGACGGGCGTTCCGCTTGGGTTGAGGCGCTGCTCGAGCTCCGCGTTCAGCTCGATCAACCCCACGATCCCACGCCGCATCGGGACGAGCGTCATCACCTCGGTGCGCGGGTCGAAGCCGCGCCGGGGCAGTGCCTCGCAGACGAGCTCGAGCACTGCCTCCCGCAAGGTTTCGGGGCCGCTGCGCGAGATCCAGACGAAGTCCTCGTCGAGCTCCTGCTCTCCGAGCTCGGCGTGCGCCTCGGCGACTGAGAGGAACGGCGGCCGTCCCTCGTTGATGCGGCGGGCGCTGCGGACGATGAGGGAGCGCGCAGCCTGGCGGTAGATGGCGGTCAGGTGGACGCGCGGCGCCGCGTCACTCTCGACGAGGTCGGCGAGCACGCGGCCCGGGCCGATCGGCGGCAGCTGATCTGTGTCGCCGACGAGCAGGACGTGGCAGTCGCCGGCGGCGCGGAAGAGCGCATCGGCGAGCTCGAGCGAGAGCATCGACGCCTCGTCGACAATCACGAGCTCGATGTCGTTCGAGAGCGGATCGTCCTCGTCGCGCAGAAACCGGTTCTCGGTCGGCGAGTAGCCGAGCGCGCGGTGGATCGTCAGCGCGTCGTGGCCGGTCAGGTCGCGCATCCGCCGCGCCGCCTTCCCCGTCGGCGCGCAGAGGAGGACGCGGACACCGGCGCGGCGCGCCAGCTCGACGATGACGCGCTGCGTGTGCGTCTTGCCGGCCCCGGGGAGCCCGGTGAGGAGAACGAGCGGCCGTGTGCGGACGAGCTCGACGATCTGCCACTGCTCGTCCGACACCTCGATCCGCTCGGGCCGGCGCGGAGGGTCGAACAGCTCAGCGTCGGGCGCCGCCGCACGCTCGGCGAGCGCAGCAGCGAGGCGCGTCTCGGCCTCCCACGGCTCGGCGAGGTAGGCGCGCTCGCCCTCGACGACGACCTCGTCCTCGCGTGCCAGCCGGGCGAGCGCCGCCTCGAGCGGTTCCGCGTCGTGCACCTCGAGCAGCCGCGCCGCCGCCTGCCACAGCTCAGGCAGCGGCAGGAAGACGTTGCCGTTGCCGGCCGCCTCGCCGAGCGCGAAGAGGAGGCCGGCGCGCAGCCGCTGCGGCGCGTCGAGCTCGATGCCGAGCGAGCGCGCGACGCGGTCGGCCACGCGGAAGCCGATCCGCGGCACCTCGGTCAGCCGGTACGGGTCGTCCTCGAGCACGGCGATCACGTCCGTCCCGTACGTGCGGACGAGCCGCGCGGCGAGGCCGGCGCCGACCCCGTGCGAGAAGAGGAACGCCTCGACCTCGCGGATGGCGGCGACCTCGCGCCACGCCTCGACCGCCCGCTCCATCGCGCGGCCCGAGATCGCGCGGCCCGCCTTCGTCCGCACCTCGCGCAGCCGCTCCGGGTCGCGGTCGAGCTCGGCGAAGACGTGCTCGGCGCCGAAGTGGTCGACGATCGCGAGCGCGAAGGTCGAGCCGATGCCGGGAACGCGGCGCCGCAGCCACAGCGCGACGCCCTCCGCCGTCTGCGGCAGGGTCGAGCGGAAGGACTCGACGGAGAACTGCCAGCCGTACCGCGCGTGCCGCTCGACCGCGCCGGCGACCACGATGCTCTCCCCCGCGGCGACGTGGCCGAGCGCGCCGCGCAGTGTGAGCGGCCGCCCGTTCTCGAGCGAGGCCGACCAGATCGCGAACTCCCCGTCCGGCGAGACCCAGCGCGGCCCGCCCGCCGCGAGGGTCACCGAGAGCTCGCGCGCCTCCGGATCGACCGGCGGCTCATCCTCGAGCGTCCACACGCCCTCGAGGCTACTCGGGCAGGGCGCAGCGCCTTCAGCGTCCGCTTGGACGCGAGATCGCCCACGGGGATTAGTCTGCGCGCGAGGAAGACGCCGTTCCCCGACCCACGGTCGTAAGCTGGGGGTCACTCGTCCGGCGTTTCTGAGCACGGTCGGCTCGCAGCGGTGCCCCCGGCGGCAGCGCTCGCTCGGCGGCGCACTCGCGGATGGCTAAGAAGCGGAGCCCGCAAACAGCTGCCGACCGGGCTCGGGAACAGGCGGAGAGAGAGAAGCGTGAGCGGAAGCAGGCGAAGTAGGCAGACCCGTCTCGACGGAACGGCACCTCCGCCTCCGCCTCCGTCTGGCCAGCCGGCGGAACTTGAGCAGCAGTAGCGGCGTGACCGAATCCGGTCTGAGCCTCCGCGACGAGCTGCGCAACGTCGCGATTGTCGCGCACGTCGATCACGGGAAGACCACGCTCGTCGACGCGATGCTCTGGCAGTCCGGTTCGTTCCGCGAAAACCAGGACGTCGCCGAGCGCGTGCTCGACTCCATGGACCTCGAGCGCGAGAAGGGCATCACGATCCTCGCCAAGAACACGGCGGTACGACTGGGCACGACGAAGATCAACATCGTCGACACGCCGGGGCACGCCGACTTCGGCGGCGAGGTCGAGCGCGGGCTGACGATGGTCGACGGAGTACTTCTTCTCGTCGACGCCTCCGAAGGGCCGCTTCCCCAGACGAGGTTCGTGTTGCGCAAGGCTTTGGAGCAGAGGCTTCCGATTGTGCTCGTCGTCAACAAGGTCGACCGGCCGGACGCGCGGCCGTCGGAGGTCGTCGACGAGGTCTACGAGCTCTTCCTCGACCTCGACGCGAGCGAAGCGCAGATCGAGTTCCCGATCGTCTACGCCGATGCGCGCGCCGGGCGCGCCGGTCTGGCCCCGGACGAACTGGCGCCGGATCTGATGCCGCTGTTCGACACTCTTCTCGATGCGATTCCGCCGCCGGGCCATGATCCCGGGCACCCGCTTCAGGCTCTTGTTACGAACCTCGACGCAAGCCCGTACATGGGCCGGCTCGCGCTGCTCCGGATCCGCCACGGAACGCTTCGCAAGGGAGCGCCGATCGCCTGGTGTCGCGCCGACGGCACGATCGTGAACGCGCGTGCGACGGAGCTCTATATCACGGAGGCGCTCGAGCGCGTCCCGACCGACGCGGCCGGGCCCGGCGAGATCGTCGCGCTCGCCGGCCTCGCAGAGGTGACGATCGGCGAGACGATCGCCGACCCCGATGATCCGAGGCCGCTTCCGGTCACCACCGTCGACGAGCCGAGCCTGTCGGTCACGGTGGGGATCAACACCAGCCCGCTCGCCGGCACCGAGGGCAGCCGCCTGACGGCGAGCCAGATCCGTGATCGGCTCGATGCCGAGCTCGTCGGGAACGTCTCATTGCGCGTTTGCCCGACGTCGCGACCCGACGCATGGGAGGTGCAGGGCCGCGGCGAACTCCAACTCGCGATTCTCGTCGAGCTGATGCGCCGTGAGGGCTTCGAGCTGACCGTCGGCAAGCCGGAGGTGCTGACCAAGGAGCTGGACGGACGGCGCGTCGAGCCGGTTGAGCGCGTCGCGATCGACATCCCCGAGGAGTACGTCGGCGTCGTTACGCAGCTGCTCGCGCTCCGGAAGGGCCGCCTGCAGCAGTTGGTCAATCACGGCAGCGGCTGGGCGCGCATGGAATACGTCGTCCCGGCCCGAGGGCTCGTCGGCTTCCGCACCGAGTTCCTGACCGAAACGCGCGGCACCGGAATCCTCCACCACGTCTTCGAGGCGTGGGAGCCGTGGCATGGCGAACTGAGCTCGCGACCGACCGGCAGCCTCGTCGCTGACAGGCGGGGACATGCGACGGGGTACGCGATTCTCAACCTGCAGGAGCGCGGCTCGCTTTTCGTCTCGCCGGGCGACGAGCTCTACGAGGGGATGATCGTCGGCGAGAACGCGCGCGACGGCGACCTCGACGTGAACGCGTCGAAACCGAAGAGGCTGACAAACATGCGCGCGGCTGCGGCCGACGAAGCGGTGCGCCTGATCCCGCCTCGCGTCTTATCGCTCGAGCAGGCACTCGAATTCATCACCGACGACGAGGCAGTCGAGGTGACCCCGAAGTCGATCCGCCTCCGAAAGACCGAGCTCTCGGCGACGAAGCGTCAGACGCTCGCCTCGCGTGCCAAGCGCGAGCGCCCGAGCTCGACCATGATCTAGACGGAGCGGCCCTGAGCGAGTTAATACTCTGCCCTTTTCGCTCCAACTGGTTCCCCCGTACCGCTTCCGACTGACAGCCGCCACAGCTCACCGCGTACCGTCGACAGAGGCGTCGACGTCGTGAGCGCCGGCGCTTGACCAGGATGGAAGGGAGAACTTGGAGGCTCGTGGAACGCGGAACAGCAATCGGCGCCGGAGCTTGGTCGTGCCTGCTTGTCGTCGCGCTCTTGATCTTGGGAGTACTTCTTGGCTGCGGTGGCGGGCGGGCCAGCACTCAGAGGACGTCGGGCCGCCAGGTCGACCTGACCGTCCTCGCCGCGAGGATCGACTCAGTGCAAGCGGCCATCGACCGGCCGTCGGCAGTAACCGCGGTCTTGCAAAGGGCGGCACGCGCCCAGCAGTTCGAATTTGGGAAGCTCGTTGGCCACCCCTCTTACCGGCGGCCTGTGCTGGCGCAGCTCTCGCCGGCCGCCCGCTCCGCCGCGCTAACGGCGCTCCGTGCGGCCGCTGCGCTGGCGAGGCTCGTTCCCGCGGAGCGCCGGCTTCCCCGCTGGCGTATACAGCAGCCTCCGACCCCGCGAGTGCTGTTCCGCTATTTCGTTGCGGCGGCCACCGAGTACCAAATCCCATGGCCGTACCTGGCTGCGATCGAACTCGTAGAGACGAGAATGGGGCGAATTCACGGCCTCAGCCCAGCGGGGGCGCAGGGACCGATGCAGTTCATGCCCGCCACCTGGGCCGAGTACGGAAAGGGCAGCATTAACAATCAGCACGACGCGATCATGGCGGCGGCGCGGTTCCTGGCTGCAAACGGCGGACGCCGCAGGATCGCCAACGCGCTCTTCCGCTACAACCCGAGCGATTCGTACGTGATTGCCGTCGAGTCCTACGCGCGCGAGATGCGCCAGGACGAACGCTCGTTCTACGGCTACTACTTCTGGCAGGTCCTCTATCGGACGGTCAAGGGCACCTATCTGCTGCCGGTCGGGTACCCGCGTGTGAGAGCCAAGCGGCTCCCGGATCGCGTCGCGGGCTAGGCGGCGAGCTGTGACGTCACGCCGCGGAGGCGGCTAGCTGCCGTCAGTATCGGCGCGGTGCCGTAGCGGACGGTGGCGCCGGCAAGTGGGAGCGCGCGCTCGTGAAGGCTCGTCCAACGCAGCCCGTACTCGGCACGCAGCCTCGCCGGGAGAATGCGCGCGGTGGCCAGCCGATGAGCTGGCGCGAGGAGGCGCAACGGCGCCGGCAAGTGAGCGGCGAGGATGACTTTGGCGACCTCGCGGGCGGGCGCGGTCACCGTGATCTCATCGCTGCGTACCTGGGCTTCGAAGTAAGCGCGGAACTCCGAATAGTCCGCCGGCAGTACCTCCGCCGGCGTGCCGAAGAGGACGGCCACGAGGTTCATCTCGTCGTGATAGCGCTCGCGCTCCTCCGGCGTCAGCGGTTCGACGAAACGTTCGTAGGCCGCGAGCGAGCTATGAACGAGTGTTGCGTGTACCCAGAGCATCAGCTCGGGATCGGAAGCGGAGTAGCGCGTACCCGCTTGAAATGGCCCGAGTTGCGTGGAGATCCGGCCGTGGACGCCAGCGTGTACCGCCCGGACAACGTCTCCCGCGTGTTCCGCTTCTGCACGGTCGCCGAACGTGATCAGGTAGAGCGCGCGCAGCGTCCGGGTGAGGCGGCGCCACAGGTCTCGGTCGTAGCCCGAGTGCTCGATTACCCCACAGGCGACGAGCGGATGCGCGACTTGAAGGAGGACGGCCGCACCGCCGCCGAGGAACGGAGTGACCGGCGAATTTCCGAGTCTCCGCACCATGCTCCCGGGACTGAAATACCCGTCGCTTGCGCGTAGGCGCTCGAGATGCGTACGCGATCGCGCCATCCAGGTTCATTCTGCCGGCCTTCTGCCCCGATCGAACAGCAACGGGACAGTGGTAAGAGCAGTCGGCAGCATTAATGACGATTCAACGATGGAATCCGAGTCCGATCACGAGACCGAGTTGATCCGCGCCACGAGTCGAACGCCGGGCAGGCTGCGCACCTGGAGCCGGCGGCTCGGGCTCGCCCTGCTCGTTCTGCTCGTATCCGTCACGCTCGCAGCCCTCGGCTTCGACCTAGCGACAAACGGCAGGGAGGAGCCGGCAAGTGCCCTCTATCGCGGCCCCTTCGTTCGGGCCGACCGGACTACGCTCGCCTACCGCCGATGGGGCGAGCACGGTTCTCCGGTGGTGCTCCTGGGCGGGGCCGCCGAGCCGTCCTGGGTCTGGCATGACGTTGGTCCGCTCATCGCGCGAGCCGGTCATCGGGTGTTCGCTCTCGACTTGCCGCCCTTCGGCTACAGCCAACGCCGAGGCCCCTACACGATGACCCAGTGGCTCCAGCTTTTGCGCGGCTTCGAGCGGCGCCTTCACATCGTGCGTCCCGTCCTCATCGGTCACTCGCTCGGTGCCGGCGTCGCGGCCGCCGCCGGACTTGCACGGCCCCACAGCGTCGCGGGGATTGTGCTCCTCGACGGAGACGCCCTCGCCTTCGGCGGCAACCATGGCTGGCTCGCCAACCTGCTCGTCTATCCCTACTACACGGCCATCTATCGAATCGTCACCGGCTCCGACTGGATTGTGGGCCGTGTCCTCCGGCACGCGTGGGGGCCGAAGCCTGCCGCCACGAGCCATGCCGCTCTTGCGCAGTTCGAACGACCGTTCCGAGTGCAAGGAACAGACTCGGCGCTCAGGCAACTCTTCGCCGGTGGCATCCCCGGCCTGACTCTTCGCCAGCTCGCCCGGCTACACGTCGCCCGCGCCGTGATCTGGGGAGCTGAGGACAATGTGGACTCGCTCGCCAGTGGTCGAAGCACCGCGGCCGCCCTCCATACGCGCCTTCAGACCGTTCGCCAAGCTGGCCATCTCTCGATGCTCGCGGCGCCGCGGGCAACTGCTGAGCGCATCCTCAGGTTCATCGCCTCGCTTCCTCATGTGAAGCGCACGACCTGACGATCGAGCGCGGAGGTGCCCGCGCGCCAATGGTCCGCAGCTTGACCCTAGACCCGCCGTTCAGACTCGCTGCACCGGACGATTAGCGGTCGTCTCGGCCAGCGAGCGCCGTCGCTACCACTTCGAGCGACGTCCGCGACGGCTCGTGTACATGAGCTTCGGTCGGGCGGACTTCATGCCTGTCGCCTCGAACTGGTCGCGGTGGCCGAGCATGGTCGCGACACGGCTGACATCTGCCTGTTGCTCGGGCAGGACGAGGGTGATCCCTTGTCCGGAGCGGCCGGCCCGGCCGGTCCGGCCGACGCGGTGGACGTAGCCCTTGCCGTCCTCCGGCGGGTCGTAGTTGATCACGTGGCTGATCTCGTCGAGGTCGAGGCCACGGGCGGCGACGTCGGTGGCGACGAGGGTCGTCACCTTGCCGGCCCGGAAGCGCTCGAGCGCCCGCTCGCGCGCGCCCTGGGTCATGTCGCCGTGCATCGCAGCCGCCTCGACGCCCCGCGCGTGCAGCTTGTGGGCGAGCCGGTCGGCGCCGCGCTTCGTGCGCACGAAAACGAGGGCGAGCCCCCGCTCTTCGCCGAGCAGGTCGATCAGCCGTTCGAGCTTGTCCGCGTTGGTGACGGCCACGAACTCGTGCTCCACGTCGCCGTCGGCATGGCGCGAGGGAAGCTCGGCCTCGAACCGCGACGGATTGATCGTGTAAGCCTGGGCCAGCTTGCCGACGGCACCGTCGAGCGTGGCCGAGAAGAGCATCGTCTGACGCCTGGCCGGCAGGCGCCGGACGATCCGGTCTACCTGAGGCTGGAAGCCCATGTCGAGCATCCGATCGGCCTCGTCGAGGACGAGAATCCGGATGTGCTCGAGCGAGAGCAGGCGCCGCTGGACGAGATCGTTGAGCCGGCCGGGGGTGGCGACGACTACGTGCGCGCCACGCAGGCGCTTCACCTGCGACCCGACCGGGGCGCCGCCGTAGGCCGCCGCCACCCGAATACCCTCCTTCGGCTTGCCGAGCAGCATGAGCTCCTCGGTCACCTGGAGCGCGAGCTCGCGTGTGGGCACGAGCACGAGCGCGCCTGGGGCCGCCTCGCCGGCCGCGACGAGCTCGACGATCGGCAGCGCGAAGGCGAGCGTCTTCCCCGAGCCCGTCGGCGCCTTGCCGAGGATGTCGCGGCCCGCAAGGGCGTCGGGAACGACCATGGACTGGATACGAAATGGCTCGAGGATGCCGCGGGCGGCGAGCGCCTGCTCGACCTCCGCGCTCACGCCGAGCGCACAAAACGACTGTGACATAGGGGTTCGACTCCTTCGATTCGGATTCGAGACGCAGACCCGAAACCATCGAAAGAGGGAACGAGAAGCTGGATCTCACGGGATTGGCTGCTGCCATCCCTGCGACCAAGGTAGCAGTCGCGCCCTCCGGGGGCCCTAGACGAGCGCGGGCGGCTCGAGTTCCGCGTCGCGGCTGACGAGAGCCGCGTAGCGACCGCGGGCGGCGAGCAAGTCTTCGTGGCGGCCGCGCTCGACGACCTTGCCCTGGTCGAGGACGACGATCTGGTCGGCGTCCCGGACCGTCGAGAGCCTGTGTGCGATCGCGATCGTCGTCCGCCCCTCCGCGAGCCGGTCGAGCGCCTCTTGCACGAGGCGCTCGGTCTCGGTGTCGAGCGAGGAGGTCGCCTCGTCGAGGATGAGGATCGGCGGGTTGCGAAGGATCGTGCGCGCAATCGCGATCCGCTGCTTCTCGCCTCCGGAGAAGCGGTAGCCACGCTCGCCGACGGTCGTGTCGTAGCCCTCCGGGAGGGCGGCGATCACGTGGTGGATCCGTGCGGCCTCGGCAGCCGCGTAGAGCTCCTCGTCTGTCGCCTCCGGCTTCGCGAAGCGAAGGTTCTCGCGTACGGAGGCGTGGAAGAGGTACGTCTCCTGCGAGACGACACCGACGAGGCTCGCCAGCGCGGCGAAGCTGAGGTCGCGGACGTCGACACCGCCGATCGAGACGAAGCCTCGGTCGACGTCGTAGAGGCGCGCTGCGAGGTAGCCGAGGGTCGTCTTGCCGGCGCCGGTCTCGCCGACGAGCGCGGTCGTCGTCCCGGCGGGGACGGTGAAGCTCACGTCCTGCAGCGTCCAGGCGTCGTCGCCCCGGGCGCCACCGAAGGAGGCGCGGTCTACCGGCCGGGCTCCGCCGGCTTCGCCAGCGGAGCTTCCACCCTCATAGCGGAACCACACACGGTCGTAGACGACGTCCCCGGCCGCGGCGACCTCGACCGGGTTTTCCCGCTCGGCGATGTCGACGGGAGCATCGAGGTACTCGAAGATCCGGTCGAAGAGAGCGAGCGAGGTCTGGATGTCGAGGCCGACGCCCAGCAGGGAGCCGACCGGGAAGAAGAGCCGCGCTTGCAGCGTGGTGAACGCGACGATCGTCGCGATCGAGATCGAGTGGCTGAAGACGGTGCCTCCGAGCCAGTAGACCGCGGCCGGCATGACCGAGAAGCTCGTCTGGATCGACGCCATCACCCAGCGGCCCGCCATCCGCTGCCGCACTTCGAGGTCGGCCAGGCGAAGCGACTCGCCCTCGAAGCGGTCGGCGAGTTCGTCGCCGCGGCCCATCGTCTTCCCGAGCAGGATGCCGCTGACCGAAAGCGACTCCTGGACGATGCTCGAGATGTCGGCGAGCGACTCCTGCGTCGACTTCGCGATCCGCCGCCGCTCGTTTCCGACCCGGCGCGTGAGTACTGCGAACAACGGGATCAGCGCGAAAGCGAAGAGCGCGAGCTGCCAGCTCAGGAAGAGCATGCCGATCATCGTCGCCACGACCGTCGTGAGGCTCGACGTGATGCTCGTCGCAGTGTTCGTGACAACGTTCTGGACGCCGCCGATGTCGTTGTTGATGCGTGACTGCACCTCGCCCGTGCGAGTGCGCGTGAAGAAGGCCAGCGAGAGGCGCTGCAGGTGGCGGAAGACGGCCGCGCGCAGGTCGTGCATGACCCGCTGTCCGGCCTGGTTCGAGAGCAGCGTCTGGAGAACGCCGAGGATGCCGGCGGCGATGGCGATCGCGATCATCGCGGCCGAGCTGAGGGAGACTCCGCGCGTGTCGTGCGCCTCGATCGCGACCAGGACGCGCCGGAGCAGGAACGCCGGCAGCACCCCAAGGCCGGCGCTGACGACGATCAGTCCGAGCAGCAGCGACAGCCGCCGCCAGTACGGCTTGAAGAGCTGCCCGATCCGGCGCATGTTCGACCGCCGCACTGCAGGGTCGGCAGGCCGCTCGGGTGGCGCCTCTCCCCGATCGTGGAAGAACATCCCCATCAGGCGCTACAACGGCCGGGAAAAGCTGCAGCATCCGCCAGGCCGGTCGGCCGGCGGATCAACGCCCGCTTCTCTACGCGAGACAGCGGTGTTACCAGCTATCCATTGCGTGCGAGGCGTGTCAGCTGTTCCGCCTCGGCGACTGGGTCGCCCGTCAGGCTGAGGACGTCCGCTTCTAGCTGCGTCTTGCTCGCCCCCGCCCCGCCGAGGCAGAGGCGCGTCAGACGGGAAAGCTCTTCGAGTTCCTCGGCGGAGCGGCGGAAGGAACGGGGATTGACTGCGCTGACGACGGCAATGTCGGCCTTGCATGCGCGTACTGCGTCGCTGACGCTCGCGATTGGCGTATCCGTGCCGAGGTAGACGATCCGCCAGCCGCGGGCTCGGAGGGCGATCCCGAAGGCGAGGAGGCCGAGATCGTGCTGCTCGCCTGGGGCGCAGGCGAGGACGGCGGCCGGCCCGATGCCCTGGCTCCAGCCGCGCGCGAGGCCGAGGAGTCGGCCTCGCAGGAGCGTCGAGGCGAAATGTTCCTGCGCGATCGATGCTTCGCCGCGTTCCCATCGTTCTCCGAGCTCGTGGAGATAGGGGACGACGACGTCGCGCAGAAGCGTGTCGATCGACACCCGGGCGAGCAGCGAGTCGAACAGAGCGTGAGCCGCGCCCTCGTCGAAGTTCTGGAGGGCCATTGCGAGCTCATCCTTGGCCGCAGATGGTGCTGCGGCGTCGTCCCGCTGCGCCGTGCGCGCCGCGAGCTCCGCTGCTTCGGCTGCGGCCAGTCCATCACTGAGATGCCGCTGCATCGCTTCGACCCGCGCGAGGTCGTCGGGGGAGTAGAGCCGTAGTCCGCCGGTGGAGCGGGTCGGTTGCAGCAGTCCGTAGCGCCGCTCCCACGCCCGCAGGAGCTCAGGGCTGACGCCCGAGCGGCGGCTCAACTCGCCGATCCGTAGTGCTCCTGTCTCCGACACGGCCCTAGTTATACAACATCTGCACAGATATTTGACAAGACCCGTACCCAGCGATAAGCTCGCGGCATGAACAATCTTTATACAGGAGGTGGACAACCATGAAGAAGCTCGATCTACTCGCGGCGACGCTGGTTCTCGTCGGCGGGCTCAACTGGGGGCTCGTTGCTGTGGCCAGGTTCGACCTGGTCGCCTGGATCTTCGGCGGGATGGACTTCGGCGAGACGAACGCGGCCAGCCGCATCGTCTACGGCCTGGTCGGCCTCGGCGCGGTCTACGGCATCGCCTCGCTTCTGGCGGCAAACCGGCGGCCGCGCACGCATGCGGCCGCCGCGGGCGCACGCTAGGAGCCGAAGATGAGGGAGACAACTGCGATGGCCGACCAGTACGAGGTCGTCGGCCGCCGGTTGATGATTCTCGTCGCGGTCGGCCTCGCGCTCCCCATCTACGGCGCGATCCTCGACGGCCGCTACCAGGCGGCCGCATGACGAAGGAGTCGAACATGACCAAGAAGCGCATCTCGATCGTCGCGGTGCTCGCACTCGCGCTCGCCATCGGAGTAGCGACCGCGACCGCCGGCCGGGCAACGACAACGGGCCCGCAGAGCAAGCTCAATCTCGTCCAGACCGCTGTTGCGGCGAAGCAGTTCACGACGCTCGCCGCACTGCTCGAGAAGTCGGGTCTTGCCGGCACGCTTGCGAATAGGGGCCCGTTCACCGTCTTCGCCCCGACCGATGCGGCCTTCGCCAAGGTGCCGAAGGCGACTCTCGCAACGCTCGCGAAGGACAAGATGAAGCTCCGTGCCGTGCTCCTCTACCACGTGGTCAAGGGCAAGGTCACGGCGGCTCAGGCGATGAAGCTGCACTCTGCGAAGACCCTCGAGGGCAAGTCGGTCTCGATTCGGGTCAGGGCAGGAAAGGTCATCGTCGGCGGCGCCACGGTGGTCAAGGCCAACGTGATGGCCTCCAACGGCGTCATCCACGTGATCAACAAGGTGCTGGTCCCCTGAGCAACGGGGCGACGCCGGCTACCGATCGCGTCCTCGAGCGAACGCAGGTCCTACCTGTCGACCTCGAGGACGCGTTCTCCTTCTTCGCCGACGCCTTCAACCTCGAGGCGATCACGCCGCCCTGGCTGCAGTTCCGGATCCTCCAGGCTCCGCGAAGGCTGGAACGCGGGTCTCTGCTCGAGTACCGCTTGCGGCTTTTCGGTCTACCGATCCGCTGGCGGACCGAGATCACCGAGTGGCGACCCCCGTTCGGCTTTACGGACGTGCAGGTCGCAGGCCCGTACCGACGCTGGGAGCACACCCACCGGCTCAGCCCTGCTGCCGGCGGGACCGAGATCCGCGATCGGGTCATCTACCGGCTCCCGTACGAGCCGTTCGCCGGTCTCCTCGCTCCGGTGACCGTGCGGCCATGGCTGGGGGCGATCTTCGACTATCGCGCCCGGCAGACGGCGGCCCTGCTGCAATGAAGACCGCGATCGTCCTCTTCACCGAGGCCTGTACGTTCCCGGAGACCAAGGCGAGGGAAACGAGGCAGCATGCGGTACCGCAGAGGCGCCAGGCTCGACCCATCCCAGATCGAGGACCGCCGCGGCAGCGGAGGTTTCGGCGGCCTTCCCGGCGGTGGAATCACCGTCGGCGGAGGCGGACTCGGACTCGCCGGGCTCGTCATCTACCTGCTGCTGAGCGCGCTGTCCGGCGGCGGCGGGCTCTCCGGGCCGCTCGGCAACCTCGACGGCTCGACCGTCGCCCAGGCGCCGCCGGGCCAGGTGCTCGGTCAGGAGTGCCAGACCGGCGCGCAGGCGAACCGCCGCGAGGACTGCCGGATCGTCGCCGACGTCAACAGCGTCCAGGACTACTGGCAGAAGCTGTTCGACTCCAACGGCCGCACGTACACGATCTCCAAGACCGTCTTCTTCACCGGCTCGACCGACACCGGCTGCGGCCCGGCCAGCACCGACGTCGGCCCCTTCTACTGCCCGCTCGACAAGCACGTCTACATCGACCTCGGCTTCTTCGACGAGCTCCGCACCCGTTTCGGCGCCCGCGGCGGCCCGTTCGCGCAGGCGTACGTGCTCGCGCACGAGTACGGGCACCACGTCCAGGATCTGCTCGGCGTCCTCGGCCAGGGCTCGAGCCAGCAAGGCGCCGAAGGACGATCGGTGCGGACGGAGCTACAAGCGGACTGCTACGCCGGCGTCTGGGCGCACCACGCCACCCAGACCGGCTACATCGTCGACCTCACGCAGGCGGACATCGCCGACGCGCTCAACGCGGCGGCCGCCGTGGGCGACGACCGGATCCAGTCGGAGACGCAAGGGCAGGTCGATCCCGAGACGTGGACGCACGGCTCCTCGGCGGAACGCCGGCATTGGTTCAGCCGCGGCTACCAGACGGGACAGCCGTCGGCGTGCGACACGTTCAGCGGCCAGATCTGAGCGCCGACCAGGCGGCTCGGCGCGTGGCCGGCAACGCGTACAGGCTGTAGCCGAGCGGGCGTGAGGCCTTGATGGCGCGCATGAATCCGGTGGTCTCGCCGCTGCCCATCTGATGACCCAGTCCGCCGATCAGGTGGATGGGAATGCGCGGGTTGCCGGCGCTGGTGCGGATGGCCCTCACAGTGGCGGCGAGGTAGGCGAGCGTGGCTGTGCTGCCGCGGATCCCCTTCAGCGTGGAGTAGGCCATCGGCAGGAAGACGTCGTAGTAGCGGGTCAGCGTCCGGTAGGGGATGTTGGGCCAGTAGTACGAGGACATCCCGACGGGGGAGGGGGTGATCGCGCCGAGCGCATAGCCGGGGCCGACGTCCGACCGCAGCCGCGCCGAAAGCTGGATCAGGCGCCGGTTGCGGAGGGGCAGCCCTCGGACCACGGTCGCCTCGATGTCGAGCGCGAACCCGTCGAAGCGCCGGCCGCCAGGGCTGCGGAAGCGGATCGCCGCGAGGGCCCGCCGCTCGTCCCGGGCGAGGTTGGCGAACGAGGGGAGATACCAGGCGACCACCCGCAGCCCGGCCGCGTGGGCGTCGTCGACGAAGCGGCCCAGCGCCCGCTGTCGCATCAGGTCGACGGTCTGCTTGTAGTTGCCGGTCTCGATGTAGAGCGTCCGAGCCCCGTCTCGGCGTATGTCCGCCACCTCACGCCCCGGCCGGCTCCAGGCCGACTTGCCCGCGAAGATGTCGAGCCAGGTGCCCAACCCGGCATAGGCGCTCAGGTCCCGCGACGACGCGGAGACGCCGGCCGCAGGCACGACCAACGCTGCCGACAAGACCGCCGCAAGCACGAGCCGTGCGCGCATGCCTAGGCGGCGTCGGCGCGGTTGCGGCTGCACTGCCGGGCGTGTTCTTCGAACGCGTCGAGGAAGGCGACAGGGTCGAACGGCTTCCGCAGCACGGCTGCGGCGCCGGCCTGCCGCGCGGCTGCGTGTTCGGCCGGAACGTCGGAGGCGGTGAACGCGATCACGCAGGCGGTAGGATTGGCTTCGAGGATCCGACGGGTGGCGTCGAGGCCTCCCAGGACCGGCATGTTCAGATCCATGAGCACCGCATCCGGATTCTCGGCCTGCACGAGCCGGATCCCCTCGAGGCCGTCGCGCGCGGAGCCCACGAGCTCGAAGCGCTCGTCGAGCTCGAAATTCGCGCGGAGTAGTTCGGCGATGCTCTCGTCGTCGTCGACGAGGACGATCCGTAGTTCCACTCGACCCCTCCTCGGAAGCTGGACGGGGCAGGGTGCCAGCAGTCGGCGCAACCCGCTATGGGCCGAGCAGCCCATCTATGTCGATCGCGAGACCTAGCCGTGAGAGGATGCGCCTCACATCACGAGCGGGAGGTGGAAACGTGAGTGAGCTGAGGATGCGGCGCCGGGAGCTTCTGGGCAAGGGCGTGGTGGCGCTCGGCGCGGTGGCAGCCGCTCCGTTGGTCGGAGTGCGGGCCGCGCGGGCGGCGGCAGGGGGGATGTTCGGAGGGGTCGATCGCGGCCTGTTGGGGCTGGTCGGCTGCGACCACGTGGGCCTGACGGTTCCAGACATCAACCAGGCAATCGAGTGGTTCGAGGACGTCATGGGCGCGGTCGCGCCGCTCACGTTCGGCCCGTTCCCTGCAGGCCCGTTCGTGGCCAGCGTCGTCGACGTCGCGGAGACGGCGTCGATCGACCAGATCACGATGCTGCGGATCGGTCACAGCGGCGGCATCGAGCTCTTCAAGTACACGGCGCCCGACGGCCAGCGGCACGACATGCCCAGGAACTCGGACTGGTCCGGCCATCACGTCGCCTTCTACGTCACCGACATCGACGTGGCCGTCGAGTACATGGTCGAGAAGGGCGTTCGCAAGATGCCGGCGGGACCGTTCACGCTCACAGCGGGCCCCGCAGCCGGACAGACGATTCAGTACTTCCAGACCCCCTGGGGTGGCTACATCGAGTTCATCAGCTATCCGGACGGGATGGCGTACCAAGTGCCGAGCGTGCAGCCGCTCTGGTCGCCGAAGCTGAACGGGATGGACTCCGTGGTGACCAAGGTGCCCGGCCTGCTGGGTATCGACCACATCGGCATCACGGTGCCGGACATCGACGTCGCGGCGGCGTGGCTCGAGCAGAACCTCGGCTTCATCAACCCCCTCACGTTCGGGCCGTTCAGCGATCCGGTCGGCACGTTCATGACCGACCTCGTCGACGTCGAGCCGCGCGCGGTGGTCGAGCAGATCCGCATGCTTCGGGGCGGGAACGGCCCGGGCGTCGAGCTGTTCCAGTACACCTCGCCCGACCAGGATCAGACGTTCCGCAAGAACTCGGACTGGGGCGCCCACCACATCGCGTTCTACGTGCGTC
Source organism: Thermoleophilia bacterium (assembly GCA_025929425.1). Taxonomy (GTDB): domain Bacteria; phylum Actinomycetota; class Thermoleophilia; order Gaiellales; family Gaiellaceae; genus Palsa-739. Next base: position 17,108 of record JAICME010000042.1, read on the forward strand.
ACATCGACAAGGGCGTCGAGTACCTCCAGGCGGAGACCGGAACGAAGCTGTTCGGTCCGGTGGCGATCACGGACGGGCCCGCGGCCGGCCAGTCGATCAACTACTTCGAGAACCCGTTCGGAACGAACATCGAGCTGATCAGCTACCCGCACGGGATGGCGTACCAGGCGAGCGCGCCTATCCCACTGTGGGATCCGCGCGACAACCACCCCTGAGAGGTGAGCGAACGGCCCTCCCGGGGAACACTCGTGTGATGGAGCTGCTCCTGGGGCCCCTGCTGCGTTATGCAGGGACGAAGAGCGCGACCGTCTGGGTCGAGACGAGCGAGGCCTGCGAGGTGGAGGTGCTCGGCGAGCGGGGGCGTACGTTCGCGGTCGAAGGGCACCACTACGCGCTGATTCTCGTCGAGGATCTCGAGCCGGGGTCGGTGATCGAATACGACGTGCGTCTCGACGGCCGCGTCGTCTGGCCGCCGGACGACGGCCGGCCTGCGCCGGCGGTCCACACCCGCAGCGGCGAGCGGCGGGTGCGGCTCGTGTTCGGCTCCTGCCGAATCGGCGACCCGCAGCCGACGGCCGGCGAGTTTCCCGAGAGCGGGATCGACGCGCTCTGGACGTACTCGCGGCAGTTGCAGCGCGGCGAGGTGGAGTGGCCCGACGCACTGCTCTTGCTCGGCGACCAGGTCTACGCCGACGAGGTCTCGCCGGCCACGGTCGAGTTCATCCGCGAGCGGCGCGACATCGGCGAGCCGCCCGGGGAAGAGGTCGCGGACTTCGAGGAGTACACGCGTCTCTACCGCGAGTCGTGGTCGGACCCCGACATCCGGTGGCTGCTTTCGACGGTGCCGACCGCGATGATCTTCGACGACCACGACGTCAACGACGACTGGAACATCTCCGCCAGTTGGGTCGGCGAGATGCGCGAGGAGCCGTGGTGGGAGGCCCGCATCACGGGCGCCTTCATGTCCTACTGGCTCTACCAGCACATCGGCAACCTCTCTCCGCCGCAGCTGGCGGAGGAGGAGCTCCTTCCGCTGGTGCGGGCGGACGACGACGCCGGGCCGCGCCTGCGCGAGGCCGCGCACCGCTGGGATCGCGAGTATGCGCATTCACGCTGGGCCTACTACCGCGACTTCGGCGACTCGCGACTGATCGTCGTTGACTCGCGCGCGGCTCGCGTCCTGGAAGAACAACGCCGCGAGATGATCGACGAGGAGGAATGGGACTGGATCGTCGAGCACGCCCGCGGCGAGTTGGATCACCTCGTCCTGGCAAGCACGCTCCCGGTCTTCATGCCGAAAGGGATCCACCACCTCGAAGCCTGGAACGAGGCTGTCTGCGCCGGCGCGTGGGGGCGGCTGGCGGCGCGGCTCGGCGAGAAGCTCCGCCGCGGCTTCGACCTCGAGCACTGGAGCGCCTTCCACGATTCCTTCGAGCGGCTCTGCGAATGGCTCGAGCACGTTGCGGACGGCCGAGAGCGCGAGCAGCCGCCCGCGACGATCGTGCTGCTGGGCGGCGACGTCCACAACGCGTACGTCAACGAGGTCACCCTCAAGACGCAGGCTGCGGCTCCGAGTCGGGTGTTTCAGGTCGTCTGCTCTCCGTTTCGCAATCCGCTGGGCGGCCTGCAACGGCGGGCGGTGCGACTGATCGGCTCAAATGCTGCCGGAGCGGTCCTCGGCCGTCTGGCCCGGCTCGCCGGCGTCCGGCCCTCCCGTGCCGACTGGCGACTCGTCCGCCGACCGAGCTTCCACAACTCGATCGGAGAGCTCGAGCTCGACCGCCGCAGCGCTCGGGTTACGCTCTATCGAAGTGCTCGTGAAGGAGAGGTGCGCGAGCGACTTCATCGGCTCGACGTGACCGAGCTGGCCGCCGACGGGCGTCCTGCAGATCCCACTCGAGCCACGACGACGGCGCGGGCGTAGCTCTCGCGCACGAGCCGGAGCGAGGAGCCGCCGGCGGCGGCCCCTCGCTCCGAAGAA
>JAICME010000164.1 GCA_025929425.1 Thermoleophilia bacterium
CCGACGCGGCACGCGCTCGAGACGGCGCTCGCCTCGCTCGAGTCGGCCGAGTACGGCGTCGCGTACTCCTCCGGCCTCGGCGCGACGACGACGCTCTTCCACCTGCTCAACCCGGGTGACCGCGTCGTCCTCATCGCCGACGTCTACGGCGGCGTCTACCGGATGACCTCGCAGGTCTACGAGCCGAAGGGCTACCGCTTCCACTACCTGCCGGCGCAGGAGTTCCCGAACCTCGCCGACCACCTCGACGACTCGACGCGGATGGTCTGGATCGAGACGCCGTCCAACCCGATGCTCAACATCGTGGATATCCGCGCTGCCGCCGAGGCCGTCCACGCCGCGGGCGCGCTCCTCGTCGTCGACAACACGTTCGCGACCCCGTACCTGCAGCGGCCCCTGGAGCTCGGCGCCGACGTCGTCGTCCACTCGACGACCAAGTACCTCGGCGGCCACTCCGACGTGGTCGGCGGCTTCGCTGCGACGAACGACCCGACCATCGCCGAGCGCCTGCGCTTCCTCCAGAAGTCGCTCGGCGCGGTCCCGGGCCCATTCGACGCCTGGCTCGTTCTACGCGGGATCAAGACGCTCGCGCTCCGGATGCGGCAGCACTGCCTGAACGCGACGGAGGTGGCGGCGGTGCTCTCGCGGCACCCGCGCGTCGAGCAGGTCTTCTACCCCGGGCTTCCCGCGCATCCCGGTCACGCGATCGCGGCGAGCCAGATGCGCGACTTCGGCGGCATGGTCTCGTTCCTTGCGGAATCAGCGGAGGAGGCCGCGGCAATCGCAGGACGCACGCAGCTGTTCCAGCTCGCGGAGTCGCTCGGCGGAGTGGAGAGCCTGATCGAGGTGCCGGCGCGGATGACCCACGCAGCCACCGCCGACGCACCGTTCGCCGCGCCGCCGAACCTGATTCGCCTCTCGGTCGGAATCGAGGCGGCGGCCGATCTGATGGACGACCTCGAGCGGGCACTCGTACCCGCAGCCGCGCCCGCGCGCTGATGAGCGGCGAGGCCGTCGTCTTCGTCGAGATCCCGGCGGGCTCGCGCAACAAGTACGAATGGGACGATGAGCTCGGGGGCATCGTCCTCGACCGGCGGCTCTTCACCGCGATGGCCTATCCCGCCGATTACGGCTTCGTCGAGGGCACGCTTGCCGAGGACGGCGATCCGCTCGACGCGCTGGTGCTCGTCTCCGATCCGACCTTTCCGGGCTGCCGGATCCGCGTCCGCCCGATCGGCGTCTTCCATATGACGGACGAGAAGGGGCCGGACGAGAAGGTGCTGTGCGTGCCGCACGGCGACCCGGCCTTCGAGCGCGTGGTCGACATCCACGACGTCCAGAACGAGCTGCGCGACGAGATCGAGCACTTCTTCCAGCGCTACAAGGATCTCGAGCCGACGAAAAAGACGGAGACGCGCGGCTGGGGCAATCGCGACGAGGCCGAGAAGATCGTCGTCGCAGCACGCGAGCGCGCCTAGACGGGCTCCAGCGCCGCGAGCCGCTCGCGCACCTGTCGCGCCAGCGGGATGTTCCCCTTGCGCTCGTAGCGATCGAGCGCCTCGCGCCACGCTTCGATCGCGTCGTCTCGGCGGCCCGCGGCCTCCAGCACTTCCGCGAGATCGCACCACGCGTCTCCCTGCCATCCGAGGTTGTCGGTCTGTGCGGTCACCGCGAGCCCTTCACGGGCGCAGCGCTCGGCTTCTCCGTGCGCGCCGCGATGTGCGAGAACGCGCGCCTGCACCTGGCGCCAGAGCATGCTGTATCTGGCGTCATAGGCGAGCTCCTGCCCGCGGCGGGCGAGAGATTCGGCCTCGTCGAAGCGACCCAGGGAACAGAACTCACGGCCGAGCAGACAGACGTAGGTGCCGAGGAGACCGTATTGCTCTCGCTCCTCGAGCCAGGCACACAGGATCTGGAGGTGACCTGCCGCCGCTTGGTGATCTCCGGCCATGCGCGCGATCTCGGCCAATCGAACTTCAAGGATCCGGCGGCCGTCGAGCTCGCGCTGGCGCTCGTTCGACTCCCGGGCAAGCGGGACGGCTTCGTCGAAGCGGTCGAGCATCGCCAGGAGCCAGGCCCGCGTGCACAGCGAGAACGGGACGGGCGTCGCGGGCAGCAGCTCGTCGAGCTGCGCCAACGCCTCGGCCGCCGGGAGCGGCCCGAGAGCGAGGGAAAGCTCGATCCAGAAGAGACCGGTCCGTTGCTGGCCGGCGAGCGCGGCGTGCTCCAACGCCCGCCTGCTCGCACGGGTCGATTCCGCCCACTGCTGGCGGGCGTTTCTGACAGAAACCGCGAAAATCTCCCACACATAGACGAGTCCGGCGTGGTTCGCCTCTCGCTCGAGCAGCGGCAGCGCCCTCTCCAGAAGTGCCTCGAGCTCGTCGACCGTGCATTCGTTGAGGTTGAACCTGTGATAGCCGGCCATAGCGCGGGCGAAGGCCTCGCCGTCCGCGTCGCGCTCGGCGCTCGCGCGCTCGACGGCGCGCTCGACGATCGTTGCGGCGCGCCGCGAGTCTTCGATGAACAGCGTCGCTGCGAGATCGACCTCGAGCAGGACGTCGAGCCGGAAGGGCCGCGTCAGTTCGAGCGCGCGCTCGAACAGAGCCCGCGCGGCCCGCCTGTCCTCCCGCCAAAGGGCTCGCCGGCCGCCCGCCGCTAGTCGCTCCGCAGCGCGCTCGGCCAGCTCCTCGACCGGTTGCCCTAGCTCGCTGCGGTAGCCGACGGACTGCTCGAGGTGATAGCCGACGACCTCGTCCAGCTCAACGAGCTCCTCGTGCGAGACGAGCCATTCGGCGAAGCGCTCGTGCAGCTGCGCCCGAACGCTCTTCGGCAGCGAGTCGTAGGCCGCATCGCGGATCAGGAGGTGGCGGAAGCGGAACCCGTCGTCGCCGGCCAGCTGAGCGCGGTCGGGTCGCACGAGCTCCCGCCGGACCAATGCTGTCAGCCGCGCCGTCACCTGCGGTTCTTCCGGTGCCAGAGCCTGCACCCCGCCCCGGTGGAAGAGCTCCCCCTCGATCGATCCCCGCTCCAGCACCCGCCGCTCGGACTCGTCCAGCTGGTCGAGCCGGGCAGCGAGCAGCGCCTTCAGCGTCGGCGGTACCTCCACGTCCTCTTGTTCGCGGGCCATCGCCAGCATCTCGGAAATGAAGAGCGGATTGCCACCCGCGGCGCGCGCGATCCGCTCGTGCAGCTCTCCCGTCACCTCCTCGCGGATCAGCTGGTCGGCTTCGTCGTCGCTCAGGGGCTCGAGACGCAACGTGCCCGGCCAGGCGGGATGGCGCTCGAGCAGCTCCGGCCGAGCCATGCAAAGCAGCAGAATCGGTGCGTCGCCCGTGAGCAGCGCGGCCGCTTCGACCAAATCGAGGAAGGTCTCCTCGCCCCACTGGATGTCGTCGAGGACAACGACGAGCGGCGCCTGCTCCACGAGCAGCTTCCGAAAAGCCCAGGCGATCTGGTCGGCGCTCGTGCCCTCGTCGCTCTCGCCGAGCAGAGAACGGAGGGTGACCGCGGCGGCCGGATCCGACGGCAGCGCCGCGAGCTGCTTCACCACCTCGATCACCGGCCAGTAGGTGATCCCCTCGCCGTAGGGCAGACAGCGGCCCCGCACGACGCGAGCGTCGAGCGAATCAAGCGCCTCGGCAGCCAGCCGCGACTTACCCACGCCGGCGTCGCCAACCACCGTCACGAGCTGGCAACCCGCCCCATCCAGCGCCCGCTCCCAAGCGTCGACGAGCTTCGCCAGCTCCCGCTCGCGGCCAATGAAGCGGGACGCGTGCGAGCGCTCGGCTGCTTCCTGCACAGCAAGCAGCGGGCGGGCAGCGACCGGCTCGCTCTTCCCTTTCAGCTCCAGCAGCCGCTCCTCGCCAACCTCCACCGCGGCGCCGACGAGCGCGTGCGTCTCCGCGCCGACGAGCACCTCGCCCGGGTCCGCCGCCTGCTCCAACCGCGCCGCGACGTTGACCGCATCCCCGGTCGCGAGCCTCTCCTCCGTTCCCGTGAGCACCTCGCCGGTGTTGACGCCGATCCGGCCTTCGACGCCGAGCTCCGGCAGTGCGTCCCGCATCTCCACCGCCGCCCGGCAGGCACGCAGCGCATCGTCCTCGTGGACAACGGGCACTCCGAAAACCGCCATCACCGCGTCGCCGATGAACTTCTCCACCGTGCCGCCGTGCGACTCGACGATCCCTTTCATCCGCTCGAAGTAGCGAGCCAGGAGACCCTGCAGCGCCTCCGGATCGACCGACTCCCCGAGCGTCGTCGACCCGACGACGTCGCAGAAAAGCACCGTCACGACCTTGCGATGCGCGCCATTCGTCACGAGAGCGAGGCTAGAGCAAGGGCGGCATAGGATCAACGCATGGCGCTGGAGCCGATCGACCTCCTCCACCTGGGCCGCGAGCGGGTCATCGCGAGCTACGTGCTCGACACCGACGACGGGCCGGCGCTCTTCGATTGCGGCCCGGCCACGACCGTCGAAGCGCTGAAGGCGGGCCTCGCCGACCGCGGGCTCGCGCTGACCGACGTTCGCCATCTTCTGCTCAGTCACATCCACCTCGACCACGCCGGCGCGGCGGGAGTTCTCGTCCGCGGGCACCCGGGGCTGCAGGTGCACGTGTCGCCGATCGGGGCGCCGCATCTCGTCGATCCCTCGCGGCTCGAGAAGAGCGCGCGCCGGCTCTACGGGGATAGCTTCGACTCGCTCTGGGGCGAGCTCGCCCCGGTGCCACAGGAGAACGTCCACGCCGTCGAGGGTCGCGTGCTCGGGCTCGACTCGTTTCCGACGCCGGGCCATGCCTCCCACCACGTCTGCTATCTCGACCCCGACGGGACGCTCTACGCCGGCGACGCGTGCGGCGTGCGCGTTCTCCCCGGCCGCTTCGTGATGCCGCCGACGCCGCCGCCCGAGGTCGACGTCGAGGCATGGGAGGAGACGCTTGACGAGATCGGGCGGCGCTCTCCCGAGAGGCTCGCGCTCATCCACTTCGGCGTCGCCGAGGACGTCGGACGCCACCTCACCGAGCTGCGGCTCAATCTCCTCGACTGGGCCGAGTCGGTCGAGGGGGGCGCGACCGAGGAG
>JAICME010000162.1 GCA_025929425.1 Thermoleophilia bacterium
CTCAAGGAGTACATCGCGCGCGGGAACTACATCTTCCCGCCGCGGCCGTCGATGCGGCTGACGACCGACCTGTTCGCGTACTGCGCCGAGCGGATCCCGCACTGGAACACGATCTCGATCAGCGGCTACCACATCCGCGAAGCGGGCTCGACCGCGGTCCAGGAGCTCGCCTTCACGCTCGCGAACGGCATCGCGTACTGCGCCGCGGCGGTCGAGTCCGGTCTCTCCCCCGACAACTTCGGCGCGCGCCTCTCCTTCTTCTTCAACGCCCACAACGACTTCTTCCAGGAGGTGGCGAAGTTCCGCGCGGCGCGGCGGCTGTGGGCGCGGATCATGCGGGAGCGTTTCGGGGCGACCAACCCGAAGGCGCTCGCCCTCCGTTTCCACGCGCAGACCGGCGGCTCGACGCTCACGGCGCAGCAGCCGGAGAACAACATCGTCCGCGTCGCGATCCAGGCCCTGTCGGCCGTCGCCGGCGGCGCGCAGAGCCTCCACACGAACTCCTTCGACGAGGCCCTCGCCCTGCCGAGCGAGCACGCGGCGCACGTCGCGCTGCGCACCCAGCAGATCATCGCCGCGGAGGCCGGGACGACCGAGACCGCCGACCCGCTCGGAGGCTCCTACTACATCGAGTCGCTGACCGACGAGCTCGAGGCGCGCGCGTGGGAGCTGATCGGGCGCGTGGACGAGGTGGGAGGCGCCGTCGCGGCCGTGGAGTCGGGCTTCGTACAAGAGGAGATCGAGCGGGCCGCGTTCGAGTACCAGCGACAGGTCGAGTCGGGCGAGCGGATCATCGTCGGCGTCAATCGGTTCCAGGAAGACGAAGCGGAGAGGATCGAGCTCTTGCGCATCGACCCGGCCGCCGAGAGGCGCCAGCTCGAGCGGACGGCGGCTGTCCGCGCCGAACGGAGTGCGGACGAAGCAGCGGCCGCGATAGCTGCGGTGCGCGAGACGGCGCGCGGCGAGGCGAACCTGCTCCCGCCGATGCGCGAGGCGCTGCGGGCTCGCTGCACGGTCGGAGAGATCTGCGAGGCGTTGCGCGAGGAGTGGGGGATGTACGACTCGCAGCGTCCTCGTTCCTGAGCGGCGATCGGAATCCCAAGCGCTTTCCTCCTGCGCCCGACGCCTGCGTTCTGAGAAGGTTTTCCTCCGGCCCGGGAAACCAGGGAAAGGAGAGAGGCATGAGCAAGCGTCGCTGGACTCTGTTCGGTGGCGGCCTGATCGCTGCGATGGTGCTGCTGGTCGGGACGTCGGCCGCCTCGGGGGCCCCGCAGCGTCCGCCGAGCGTGCCCCCCTTCAATCATGTGTTCGTGATCATGATGGAGAACACGGGGATCGAAGCGCTGCTCAACAATCCGAACGCGCCGTGGATCAACCAGGCGGTCAAGACATACGGCGTCGCGGGCAACTACTACGGCGTCACGCATCCGAGCCAGCCGAACTACATCGCGGCGACGGCCGGGACGACGGCCGGGGTGCCGGACGACAACGACGTCACGGTCGACCTGCCGAACATCGTCGACCAGCTCGAGAGCCATCACAAGTCATGGAAGGGCTACATGCAGGGCTACTCGCTCTGCACGACGAAGCTCGACCACGCCTGCGGCAACCAGCTCTACGAGCGGAAGCACAACCCGTTCGTCTCCTTCACGGACGTCCAGAACGATCCGGAGCGAATGGCGAAGCTCGTCGACCTCAGCCAGCTCAAGACGGATCTCGCCTCGAACCACGTACCGGACTACTCGTGGATCAGTCCGGATCAGTGCAACGACATGCACGGCAGGGGAGGCGGAGGCCCGTCGGATCCGTGCGACTTCTCGAACGAGCCCTTGCTGATCCAGGCGGGAGACACGTTCCTCGCGAACACGGTCGACGAGATCATGGCCTCGAGGGCATGGGGCCCGAACTCGGTGATCTTCATCACCTGGGACGAGAGCGACTTCACCGGGTCGGCCACCGACTTCGGCTTCGGCGACACGCGCGGCTGCTGTGACGCGAGTCCGGGCGGCGGCCACGTGTTGACGATCGTGATCCGCGGAGACCAGCACGAGCCGGACGCCTCGTTCACCGAGTACAACCACTACTCGATGCTGCGCACGATCGAGGACAACTGGCATCTCGGTTGCCTCGCCAACACCTGTGACACGGCGAACGTGCCGGCGATGACCGACCTCGTCGACCGGCGGAGATAGCGACCTTCTCCGGGGCGCCGGCCGGAGCCGGCGCCCCCCAGGTCTCAGCCCACGCTGAGCGCGTCGTCGGCGCCGACGAGCAGGGCGCTGCCGCCGAAATCCGCGCGCGAGAGCGCGTTGACCCGTGTCACGACGCCGCTGGGTCCGTAGATCACCCGCGGCGCGCCGCCGCTCATCTGCACCGGCAGCAGCTTTCCGGAGACGAGCGCTCCATCCGCGCGGAGCGTCACGACGAGGATCGCGCATTCACCGAGGACGCCGCCGGTGGAAAGGGCGTTGCCCGCGGTCGCGAAGTTTCCGACCGAGTATGCGATCGGCACGCCGTGAAAGAGCTGGAGCCCGCGCAGCACGTGAGGGCCCGAGGCGGCGACGAGGTCGGCTCCGGCGGTGACGAGGGCGTGGGCGAGCAGGCGCTCGTTGCCGCGGTTCTCTCCCAGGTAGTACTCGGTGGTTCGCGGCACGTGCTGACGGTCCGCGCCTTCGGCACCGGCGTGGAGGACCGCGACGACGATGTCGGCACGAGCTCTTGCCCGGCGCACGAGATTCTGCGCCGCGGGAATGTCGGTCAGGCTCTGCGCCCACGGGTACGGCGCGAAGCCGACGACTGCGACGCGTACTCCGTGTGAGCGAAGGACGGTGATCTGGCCCGGCCGCCCGCTCCAGCGCAACCTGTACCGGGCGAGGGCGCGCAGCGTCTGCTGCTGCCCCGAGGCGCCGTAGTCGAAGGCGTGGTTGTTCGCGATGTTGAGGTCGTCGAAGCCTGCGCCGCGCAGAAGTGCGGCCGACCGGGGCGGCGACTGGAAGGCGAAACAGCTCGTGCTGTTCTTCCCGCACTTCGGCTGTCCGCCCGAGCTCAGCGTCCCCTCGAGGTTCCCGATCGCCACGTCGGCCCGGCGGAGCGTCCCGCGAACGCCCGCGAAGAGGGAGGACGGGGCCGGGCCGAGCAGCGCGATGTCGCCCGCGACCGCAACGGTCACGCGGGCCGAAGGTGGCGCGATCGAGCGGCCGGAGAAGGCCGATGCCGGCAGCTGGAGCAATGCCCAGGCCGCGGCGAGGACTGCAACGGCGGCGAGTCCGAGCCTCAGTCGGTCCACCACCCGGGCACGATCTCGCCGTCCGACTCCTCCGCGATCGGCGCGCCGAAGGCGATCAGCGTGATCCCGTCGGAGCCTGCCTCGAGATTGCGCATCACGCCCGGGCCGATGCGCAGGATGTCCCACTGCCCGAGCTCGAGGATCTCGTCGTCGAGCTTGATCCGGCCCGAGCCCTCGGCGATCACGTAGATCTCCTCCTGCTCCGAGTGCGTGTGGCCGAAAGGCTGGCGCACACCGGCCGGCAGCTTCTCGACGCCGACGCCGCCGACCGAGCAGCCGAGGTGACGCTTCGGGAAGCGGACGTCCATGCCCTCGGGCATCTGGAACTTCGGGGCGACGTTCTCGACGTCGCCGAGGTTCACGATCGTGTAGTCGCTCATGCGCGGGAGGCTACGTCGTCGAGTAGCTGGTCGAGCGTCGAGGCTGCGCCCTCGGCGCGGAGCTCGTGAGCCTGCTCGGCGCCGAGTGCATCGACGATGTACTTCGTGACCCCCTCCTGCGCCTCAGCCTCGTCCGGGCTCAGGATGGCGCCGATCTCGGCGAAGAGGCCCCCGGAAGCGCCCAGCAGCGTTGCCGCGCGCGGGGCGTCGTCCTCGAGCATCGCCAGCTCCGCGAATCCGCTGAGGCAGTAGGCGATCACCTCTCGGTAGCCGAGCCGCCTCGCGATGGCGAGCGACTCGCACAACGCATCGCGGGCGCGGTCGGAGCGGGCGAGCGCGAGCTCGGACCGCCCGAGGTTGTACAGGTTGACCGCGACGCCGTCTTCGTCTCCCACGCTTCGGGAAGCGGCGAGCGCCTGTTCGTAGTACTCGACTGCCGTTACGGCGTCGCCGCGCATTTGGGCGATCGTGCCGAGGTTCCCGAGCGCCACCGCGAGCCGGCTCGGATTCCCCTGCTTGCGAAGCAGCGGAAGGCATTCCTCGTACAGCGCGACGGCACGGTCGAGGTCGCGCTCGTAGATCGCGAGCCCGCCGAGCTCGGCAGTGGCCCGGGCGATCCCTTCCTCGTCACCGAGCTCCCGATAGAGATCGAGACTCTCCTGCAGCCAGGCGGACGCCACCTCTATGTCTCCCTGCCGGAACGGGAAGATCGCCGCGTGCACGAGGACGCGGGCTCGCGCCGCCGCAGACGCGTTGGCGGTGCGACTGAGGACGCCGTCGAAGACCCTGCGCCCGTCGCCGAGGTGTCCCTTCAGGACCCAGTACCACCGCGCCGCGACGGCGAGCCGCACCTCCAGCTCGACCTCGCCCGCGCCTGCTGCCCATTCCAGGGCGGCGCGAACGTTGTCGAGATCCTCGTCGAGGGCTGGGAAGATCGAGTCCTGCGGGTCTGCGCCCGCGTGCCATGCGGCGGCGGCCTCCTCGACGCGCGCCAGCATGTGCTCGCCGTGACGCCGGCGCAGTGCTTCCGCCTCGTCCGACGCCTCGAGCAGCTCGACGGCGTATTCGCGGATCGTCTCGAGCATCGCGAATCGCTGCACGCCTGCCGCCCGGCGCAGAGGGCGGACGAGGCTCTCGTCGACGAGCGACGACAGCGTTCCGAGGACGTCCAACCCGTCCTCGCCGCAGACCGCCTCGGCTGCCTCGAGTGTCCAGCCGCCGGAGAAGACGGCGAGCCGGGCAAAGAGTGTGCGCTCGTCTTCGCTCAGCAGGCCGTGGCTCCACTCGAGCGTCGCCCGGAGCGTGCGCTGCCGCCCCGGAAGGTCTTGCGCGCCGCCGACCAGGAGATCGAGCGCGCGGTCGAGACGCCGGCTCATGGCTTCCGGGGTCAGCAGCTTCGACCGGGCTGCCGCCAGCTCGATCGCCAGCGGCAGCCCGTCCAGCCGAGCGCACACGTCCACGACCGCCGCGACGTTCTCCCCGTTCAGCTGGAAGTCCGGGTCGACCGCCCGTGCGCGCGCCGCGAACAAGCGGACCGCGTCGTTCGCC
>JAICME010000070.1 GCA_025929425.1 Thermoleophilia bacterium
TGGTTCGCGGACGCACAGCAAGCGATCGAGGAGGAGCAGGCGGGAGAGTTCTCCTCGGTGAAGGAGCTCATCGCGAACACCCAGCGGCAGGCCCCCCTGTACTTCCACCGCTGGGAGGGCAACGAGCGGATCGGCCACGAGCTCTTTGCCGATTTCGCGCGCTCCGAGCCACTGCACCAGTTCAACACCGCCGAGTTCCCGACGCTCGATCTCCGGCCCGAACTGCGCAAGATCGCCGCGCCGACCCTCGTCCTTGCGGGTGACGGCGACATGATCGCCGGGCCTGTCTGTGGCGGAGCGATAGTCCGCGAGCTGACCGACGGGCGGCTGGTCAGGATCCCGGACACGGGCCACTTCCTCTACGTCGAGCAGGCCGCCGCGTTCCGTGCGGCACTGACCGACTTCCTGGTGTGAGCGAGCAGGCGGTTGCCGCGTTGCGTGCCGGCGGCGCCGTGATCCTCCCGACCGACACCGTGTACGGGCTCTGCGCGCTCCCTGCCCACGAGGACGTGCTCTTCGACCTCAAGGGGCGGGACTGCTCGAAGCCGGTCGCACTGCTCGCCGCGGACATCGACTCGCTGCTCGCGGCGGTTCCCGGGCTCGACCGCCCCGTGCTCGAGCGGTATTTGCCGGGCCCGTTCACGCTCGTCTTCGGCGACCTGGGTGTGCGCGTCCCAAGCCTTCCGCGGAGTGCGGCCGCCGTCGTCCGCGAGGTCGGCGTCGTCGCCGCGACGAGCGCGAACCTCGCCGGCGGGCCGGACCCGCGCCGCGTCGAGGAAGTCCCCGAGGCGATCCGCGCCGCCTGCGGAGCAATCGTGGACGCAGGGGAGTTGCCGGGCGTCCCGTCGACGGTGGTCGACCTGACGGGCGAGGAACCGCGCATCCTCCGGCAAGGCGCCGGCCGCGTGCCGTAGCGAGGCCGGTGGCAGCCACTGTTACGTCCTTGTGAAATCGCGGGCCGCATGATCAGGCGGCGCGGGTTCTGTCGCGATTGTTCCGTCACGTTATTGCGACTGTTTTGTGACGGTGGCTGCTACCGGCCTCAGCGCTCCGCGCGCTGTCGTAGCATCAAACCGTGGCGGCTAACGAGGCGACATTTCACGAGTTGAGGCACGCGGGCCTCGACGAGATCGATCCCGAGATCGCTCGGCTGATCGGCGACGAGCTCGAGCGGCAGCGTGGCCAGATCGAGCTGATCGCGTCCGAGAACTTCACCTGGCCCGCGGTCCTCGAGGCGGTCGGCTCGGTGCCGACGAACAAGTACGCCGAGGGCTATCCGGGGCGCCGCTACTACGGCGGCTGCGAGGTGATCGACCAGATCGAGCAGCTCGCGATCGATCGCGCGAAGGAGCTGTTCGGCGCGGAGCACGCGAACGTGCAGCCGCACGCGGGCGCGCAGACGAACATGGCGGTCTACGCGGCGGTGATGGAGCCCGGCGACACACTGATGGCGCTGCGGCTCGACCAGGGCGGACACCTCACCCACGGCCACAAGGTCAACTTTTCCGGCCGCCTCTACAACGCCGTCCACTACGGCGTCTCGCCCGAGACGATGCTCGTCGACTACGACGACGTGCTCGCGAGGGCGAAGGAGGTGCGGCCGAAGGTGATCGTGTGCGGCGGCTCCGCCTATCCGCGCACGGTGGAGGTTGGACGCTTCCGCGCGATCGCCGACGAGGTGGACGCGCTGCTCCTCTGCGATATGGCGCATTTCTCCGGTCTCGTCGCGGCGGGGCTGCACCCGAATCCGGTCGAGCACTGCGACTTCGTCACCTCCACGACGCACAAGACGCTCGCGGGGCCGCGCGCCGGCTTCATCCTCTGCCGCGAGGAGCATGCGAAGGCGGTCGACTCCGCCGTCATGCCGGGGATGCAGGGCGGCCCGCTCGAGCACACGATCGCGGCGAAGGCGACGTGCTTCCGGATCGCGATGACCGACGCCTTCCGCGAGTATCAGGCCCAGATCCGGCGCAACGCCGACGCGCTGGGCGAGGCGCTGCTCGCGGGCGGGCTCCCGCTCGTCACCGGGGGCACCGACACGCACCTCCTGCTCGTCGATCTCCGCGAGTCGGAGTGGACGGGCAAGGCCGCGGAGGAGCGCCTGCACGAGATCGCCGTGACTGTGAACCGCAACACGATCCCGTTCGACGAGCGCTCGCCGTTCGTCACGTCGGGTATCCGGCTCGGGTCGCCGGCCATGACCATGCGCGGCTTCGACGAGGACGACTTCCGTGAGGTGGGGCGGATCATCTGCGAGGCGCTGAGCGAGTCCCCGGATCTGGACGCGCTGCGCGGCCGGGTCGCGGCGCTGTGCGCGAGGCGCCCGCTCTACGAGGGGTTCCGCGGCTACACGACCTACGTGGCGTGACCGAACCGCGCCTCACGGTCGTCGGTCACCCGCTCGTCCAGCACAAGCTGAGCTACCTGCGCGACAAGGACACGCCGACGGTCCATTTCCGCAAGCTCGCGAACGAGATCACGTTGCTTCTCACCTACGAGGCGACGAAGGACATGGCCACCGAGGGGACGGAGATCGAGACGCCGCTCGAGCGCATGACCGCGCGGCGCATCTCGGGGAAGAAGGTCGCGGTCTGCCCGGTGTTGCGCGCGGGCGTCGGGATGCTCGACGGCGTCCTCTCGCTCGTGTCGAGCGCGCGCGTCGGCTTCGTCGGCATGTACCGCGACGAGGAGACGCTCGAGCCCGTCCAGTACTACCTCAAGCTGCCGGACGACCTCGCGGAACGAGACGCGATCGTGCTCGACCCGATGCTTGCGACGGGCCATTCGAGTTGCGCGGCGATCGGCGCGGTCAAGGAGGCGGGTGCCCAGTCGGTGACACTGGTCTGCATCGTTGCGGCGCCGTCCGGCATCGAAGAGGTGCACGGGGAGCATCCGGACGTCCACATCGTGTGCGCCGCCGTCGACCGCGGGTTGAACGAGCGCGGCTTCATCGTGCCGGGTCTCGGCGACGCCGGCGACCGCCTCTACGGCACGAAGTAGGAGAGCCGCCCGCGGGCGGCTCTCCGATCCTTTCTCTTGGGCCTCGAGGCCGCAAGACTCATCGCCTGCACCCGGGGGGAGTGGGGCCGGCTCTTGCGAAGGGGGCCCCTATCAATATGCCCTTCGGTGCGCCCACGCAAGTCGCTGTGGAAAGGGTGGAAGCTGTGGACTACTCCTCGCGACGCCGCGCTCTCACCAGAGTTCGCCGCCCGTCAGGACGTAGACGAACGGCACGATCGGCACGATCATGAAGATGCCCCAGGCGAGCTTCTGGCCGCCGGTCAGGTCGCTCCGGCCGAGGAGGTTGATCCAGCCGAGCACGACCGCGAGCGGGTGGAGGAAGCAGACGAGGATCTCGAGCAGCTTCTTCATGAGTGCGTGAGGTTCTGTCTCGCGGCCAGGTCGGTGACCCTCGCGCGTGCACGTGCGTACAGCTTCCGAGCCTGATCGCTTTGCACCAGCTCGGCTGCGCCGAGCCCTGCAGCGACGAGGATCTTGCGTCCCCTTCTCGTCCTGGCCAGCACGAAAAGGCCTTTGAGGATCCACGGCATCACGACCGCGATACCCGCCGCCCGCGGACTGAATCGTGTCGATGTGCTACGGGGTCGTCGGCGAGTCACCGCGTCGGTGCCGGAGCCGGCGGACGTAGGCGTCGAACTCGTGGCGAGGGACGAGGCCGGGCCGGATCCCGCAGGCGACGGTCCGCAGCTCGCCGTTGCGGATCAGAGCGCGGACCTCGTCCTCGGAGCACTCGAGCTCCGCCGAGATCTCGCGGACGCTCAGAGGCGCCGGCCAGTCCATGCTCGAACCCTAGCCCCGACGGCTCCTACGGATTGAGCAGCTTCCACTGCCCCTCGGAGATGACCTCCACGTTGCCGTCGGTCACCTTGAACGCGGTCTCGTCGTCGACCGCGTACGCCCGATTCGGGCCCGCTGACGAACCTCCATGCCGCCGCCGGTCCGGCCGTCGGGTGCCCGTACGCCGCGGTGGGGATGCACAGGGCGCTGGACTCATCGGCGCCTCCGAGTGGACGTTCGCCGCGGAGCGCTGCGTCTATCCGGCGCCGAAGAGGGAGTCGACGTTCGGGAGGTCGACGAATCGCGAGAACGTTCCGTCGGCCGCGATCTCCTCGGCGGCGGCGAGCGCACCGGCCCACGCTGCACGAGCGAGTGTGCCGCCGACGCTGATCCGGCGGACTCCGAGGTCGGCGGCCTCCGCGACGGTGACGAACGGGGCGTTTGCGAGGAGGTTGACCGGCTTCGGTGCCACCGCCGCGACGACCGCAGACACCTGCTCGGCCGTCTCGATCCTCGGCGCATAGAGACAGTCCGCACCCGCTTCGGCGTAGGCCCTCAATCTCCGGATCGTCTCCTCGAGATCGGGTCGCCCGACGACGAAGCCCTCGGAACGGCCGGTGAGGACGACGCCCGTGCCGCTCTCGTCGATCGCGTGCCGCGCCGCGCGAATGCGCTCGACGGCCAGGTCGAAGGGGTAGAGGGGCTGCCCCGGGTCTCCGGTCGAGTCTTCGATCGACAACCCCGCGATACCGGTCGCCGTCGCGAGCTTCACGTTCACGCCGACCCCGTGCGGGTCGTCGGCGAATCCGTTCTCGAAGTCCGCGTTCACGGGAACGCGGACCGCACCGGCGATCTCGCGCAGGTGCGCGAGGGTCTCGTCTCGTTGGACTCCGTTGTCCGGTCGGGCCATCGTCCACGCGAACCCGGCACTCGTCGTCGCGAGCGCCTTGAACCCCATCCGCTCGAGCGCGACCGCGCTGCCGATGTCCCACGGGTTGGGCATCACGAAGCAGCCCGCCTCGTGCAGTTGCCGGAACTCGTCCTGCTTGGTCATCGCACCGGGACGCTAGCTTCTTCGGCCGTGCCCGATCGGATCCTCGTCTACGGCGTCACGGGCTCCGGGAAGACGTGGCTTGCCGAGCGCATCTCGGCCGCGACCGGAATCCCCTGGCACTCGATCGACGACCTGACCTGGGAGCCCGGGTGGATGCCGGTTCCGGAGGACGAGCAACGGCGGCGGGTCGCACGGATCTGCGCAGAAGAGCGCTGGGTGCTCGACACCGCGTATGGAGCATGGCTCGACCTCGCGCTTGCGCGCACGGAGCTGATCGTCGCTCTCGACTTTCCGCGCCGGCACTCGCTGTCGAGGTTGATCCGGCGCAGCGTCGCCCGAGCCGTCGACGGTCGGCCGATCTGCAACGGCAACCACGAGACGTTCCGCCACCTGCTCTCCCGGGACTCGATCGTCGTCTGGCACTTCCGGTCGTTCAGGCGGAAGAGCGAACGGATGCGGTCGTGGGAGAACGACCCGGCCGCGCCGACGGTGCTGCGATTCACCTCACCGCCGCAGGTGGAGCAGTGGTTGGCAGAGCGGCCGCTTCGTCTACGAGAGCTGCTCGAGCCCGTTGGCGACCCAGGCCCGTAGCTCCTCCGACTGGACGAACGGCGCTTCGTCGGCCTCCGCCCGCGCGAGCACGTCCTCTGCCGGCGCGCCGGCGCGAAGCCCGGCGTAGAGGTAGATCAGCGCGGACGAGCGAGGCCCCGTCCGGCAGGTCACGAGCGTCGGACGGGGGAGGCCGTCGAGCGCCTCGATCTGTCGGCGGGCGAGATCGAGGTCGAGCGGCGTCGGCGGATCGGAGACGACGTTCGCGGAGGCCGGCACCGAGCGTTCGACGTCGGCGTACGACATGCCGCCGTCCATCGAGGCGAACTCCTCGCCGCAGAGGTAGAGCCACGATGCCGCGCCCCTCTCCCGCGCGAAGGCTTCCGGGTCGGCGATCAACCCGCGGTTGTGCGTCAGGTCGGTCGGCGTCTCGAAACCGGCCACGGTGAGAGGCTACTCCTCACGGCCTGGCGCGGAAAAGGCGCCTTTCGGGCGACAGGTGAGACGCCCACTCGATCCGATCCCCGCCTGCGAAACGCAGGTATGCGGCGAGAGCATCGCGCATCGCATCGACGAAGCCGCCGGCCCGGCCCGGCTCGAAACCGTCCTCCCACCAGACTCCGAGCACCTCCACGCAGCCTCGGTCACGGTCGATCCGCGGCTCGATCCTCCCGACGAGGCGGTCGCCGAAGGCGATCGGCAGCACGTAGTAGCCCCAGCGACGCTTCTCGGCCCTGAAGAAGCCCTCCCACACGAACTCGAAATCGAACAGGTGCGCGAGAAGAGCGGTGTCCCACAGGAACGAGTCGAACGGAGCGATGAAGGCGACCGAGGTGGGAGGCTCGGGTGGCGCCTGCAAGAGCTCGATCTCTTCGGCGAGGACGAGACGCTTGCCTCGCATGCCCTCGACCTCGACGGGGATCAGCGCGCCGCGCTCGATCAGCTCCGCACGGAGATCGTTGCGCTCGGCCGGTGCTGCGATGCGCGCAAATGTGCCGCCCGCGCCGCCCGGACCGAGGAGGCCGTGCGCGCGATACCGCGAGAGCAGCTTGTGCAGGAGCTGTTCTCGCTCGGGCACCTCCTGCGCGAGGAGCTCGGCCGGAAGCAGGCGCTCGATCAGGTCGTAGTAGCGGACATTGCCGTCGCGCCGCGCGAGGCCGATCACGCCCATGACCGTGTACGCCTCGAGCACCGAGCGGACGGCGTTCTCGGGCACTCCGAACCAGTCCTTCGTCGCGCCTGCCTCGCTCTCGAAGTCACGTGAGGAGAGAGGTCCCTCGGCCCGGATCCGGTCGAGCACGCGCTCGGCCACCTCGGCGTTCTCGACGAGCGCTGCGCCGTGGAACTCCGGCCCCTTGCGGCCCATGGCGTGTCGGAACCAGGGGAACTCGCTCGCCGGGACGAAGGACAGCGCCTTGTTGGTCGTCTCGAAGATCTCGCGCCGCTCGTAGAGCTCCTCGCACCATGCCGGCTCGTAGCCGGCCGCGCGGGCGTGGAGCATGAGGTCGTGGTTCCGGCCGGCGACCGCGATCGGGTCGAACTGGATCGAGCCGAGCTTCCGGATCACCTGGAGCACGGCCTCGGGCCCGCCCTGGAGAGCCCGCGCGGGAGTGAGGAGGTGCCGTGCGAAGAGAAAGCGACGCGCCGCCTCAGCCGCGACCTTCACCCGGAGGACACTAGCCGGGCGCCGAGGCTGCGGAGCCGGGCGCGTCCCGCCGGCGGAGTACGCTGGCACCGTGCTTGCGGCGACCAGCCCGCACCTCAGCGTCCTCGACGAGCTCGGCGACCACCTCTCCGTCATCTTCGGCGCGCTCGTCGCCTGCCTCGTGGTCGTGCTGCTGACGCCCGCGGTGGGGGGGATGGCGCGACGGCTCGGCGTCGTCGACATTCCGGGCGGCAGGCGCGTCAACCAGCTGCCCGTGCCGCGGCTGGGCGGGCTCGCGCTGTTCCTCGGCTTGCTCGTTCCGGCCCTCGCGTTCCTCCCAGGCAGTCACGAGAACCGTGGCCTGCTGCTGGGCGCGGCCGTCGCCGTCACGGTCGGGATCGTCGACGACTTCCGCGGCCTCCCGTGGTTCGGGAAGCTCGGGGGGCAGGCGGCCGCGGCCGGCGTCCTGACCGGGTTCGGCGTCTGGGTCGACAGGTTCACCTTCCCGTTCGTCGGCGTCCACACCCTGTCGTCGGGAGTCGGAGTCCCGCTGACGATCGTCTGGGTCGTGGCGATCATGAACATGGTCAACTTCCTCGACGGTCTCGACGGGCTCGCGGCCGGCGTGGCCGCGATCGCGGGCCTGACGTTCAGCGTGATCGCGCTCTCGCTCGGGAAGACCGACGCGGCGATCCTGTCCGCGATCGTCTTCGGTGCCTGCGTCGGGTTCCTCCGCCACAACTTCTATCCCGCGCGGATCTTCATGGGCGACTCCGGCGCGCTCCTCCTCGGCTACGTCCTCGCAGCCGTCTCGGTGCAGGGCCTCTTGAAGACGGCTGCGACCGTCGCTCTGTTCTTTCCGCTTCTGGTGCTCGCCGTGCCGATCGTCGACACGACGTTCGTCGTCGTGCGGCGGCTCAAGCACGGAGAGCGGGTCTTCGAGGCCGACCAGGCCCACCTGCACCACCGCTTCCTGCGGCGCGGCTTCTCGCAGCGTCGGGCCGCCCTGACGATCTGGGGCTGGTGCATCGCGCTCGCGGCGGCCGCGTTCGCGACGCGCTTCGTCCCCTTCCGCGCGCACGGCGTCTGGCATCCGTGGTGGACGCTGCTGGCCGCGGGGATCGCGCTCATCGCCGTGCTGTTCTCGGTCTACGTCGTCTACGTGCTCGAGATCGTCAAGCTCGGCAACCGGATCCAGCGGCGGCGCAAGCCGGGTGATCCGCTGCGGAAATCCGCCTGACCCCACCCGGCCTCCGGTTCGATCGCCGCTACGCGGGCGGCGAGATGAGACACGTCTCAAGACCACACGTCCGGTGCCAGGTACCTGACATGGCTCACCAGGACAGGTCTCGCAGACAATCCCTGCAAACGGCGTAGTCCTGGAGGCGAGAGGGCCGTTTCGAACACGTCCGGTGCCTGGCACCGGACGTGGCGAGTTCAGCCATGTTCAGCGAGCTCGATGAAGTTCGTCAGCACCTGGTTGAACGGCCCACCGAGACGCTGGACTGAGTGGCCCGCGCCGGGGAGGACTGCGCGCTCGGCACCGAGTCGCTCCTCGAGCACGTCGCACACCGCGTCGAATACCGGACTGTGACCGCCCGAGACGACGAGCTTCGGGAACGGCGCTCGTGCAAGCTCCTCGAACGGGATGACCGCCTCGGCGGGTGAGCGCTCGACCATGAGTGTCCGCGCGCCCTGAAGCAACTCTGGGGAGAACCTCCCGGGCGGAGTTGAGAAGCCGACGCGGGCGGCGAAGCTTCTCAGGTACTCCGATGGGTCGTCGGCGCCTTTCGCGTGACGCTCGTCCATCCACTCGGCGAACTCGTCCACGCCGGGCAGCCCGCGAGCGATTCCGAACGCCGGCGGCTCGATCACGCTCAGCGAACGGATGGAGCCGGGGTTCCGGGCGGCTGCGAGGAGAACGATCACCCCGCCGTAGGAATTGCCCACGAGGTGAGTCCCCGGCGCGAGAAACTGCTCCAGCCAGACCGCCTCTTCCTCGAAGTCGACCCGCTCCACCTCCGGCCCGGGAGGAAAGCCGCGCCGGTTCGGCGCCACGATCTCGAACCGGTCCGCGAGCGGTTTCTGCGCGCTCCAGGTCAGCTCCGCGTTGACGACAGAGCCATGCACGAATAGAAGGCGAGAGCGAGTCTCCATGCGGGTTTCGGGTGTCACAAAGTACCCCCTCGCAAGCGGTCCGACGCTGGTATTCTCGCCTCGGATGCAGGGGACCTCACGCTCGTCGTTCCAGCCCGTGGAGGCGGGCGCCGTCTTGGCCGGCACCATGGGTGTCTGCGGCGGCGTGGGGACACTCGCCGGCTGGGCTGCCGGGAACACGGGTTACGGCGCCCTCGCCGGCGTGGTCGTCGGGCTGCCCGCCGGGGTCTTCGCCGTCTATCGCAGGTTCAAGGGCTACTTCTCGTGATGAACGGGATCCTGTCCACACCGCGGCCGGTTCCGGGCCGCAGAGCGCCCATGCTCGCGGGAGCGGGAGTCGTCGCGCTCGCGCTGCCCGTCTTCCTCGTCGCCGGCTTCCCGCTCGGCGGCTGGGCCATCGCCGCCGTCTTGTGGGCCGCGGGTGAGCTGCTCGGGGTCTGGCTCGCGCGGCTGCCGATCGGCGCCGACCACCTTGGCTTCTCAGGGCTCGTCGCCCTCGCGCACTCCTTCCGCGGCATCGCCGTGATGGTCGTGCTCCTCATCGTCACCGTCGCGGACAGGGACGTCGGCATCGCCGCGGTCGTCGTCTATGCGCTCGCCTACACGCTCTCGCTCGGCGTCTCGCTCGTCGAGTACTTCGGGGGAGAGAAGCTCGGATGAACGGGTTGCTGGTCGTCGCGGAAGGCACCTTCGACCCGGCGAAGGAGTTCGAGCTCAAGCAGTGGATCGGGATCCACCTCGGCCCGATCGACATGTCGATCAACAAGGCCGTCGTCTACCTCGCGATCTCGGCGCTCCTGACGATCGCGCTCGGGATGTTCACGATGCGCAGCCGGCTCGCGCTCCTGCCGGGCAAGCGCCAGACCGTCGGCGAGGCGATCTACGAGCTCGCGCAGACGCAGATCGCGGAGCAGGGCCTGCCCTCCAAGGCGATCGGCCGCTGGTTCCCGTACGTCGCGACGCTCTTCCTCTTCATCTTCACCATGAACCTCGTCGGGTTCATCCCGCTGCCGCTGACCGGTGACAAGTGGCACGGCGTGCCGACCTGGGGGATCTACGCCGTCACCTCGCAGCTCTCGGTGACCCTCGTGCTCGCGCTGCTCAGCGTGCTCTTCACCCACATCGAAGGGGTGCGCTACAACGGCCTCGGCTACTTCAAGAGCTTCGTGCCGGCCGGCGTTCCGGCCGCGATGGTGCCGGTCATGGCCGTCCTCGAGACCATCTCGCACGTCTTCCGCGTGATCAGCCTCAGCGTCCGGCTCTACGCGAACATGCTCGCCGGCCACATGCTGATTCTCGTCTCGATCGGGCTGCTCTTCATCCTGAGCGGGGTCACGTTCTGGATCGTCGCCTTCGTCTCGCTCCCGATCGGAATCGCCTTCTACCTCTTCGAAATCGTGATCGTCGTCACCATCCAGGCGTTCATCTTCGCTGCGCTCACCGCCATCTACATCGGCTCGGCGATCGAGCCGGCCCACTAAGGAGGAAACCCGGTGCTCCACCAGTTGCTCGCTGCAACCTCACCCATCATCAAGGCCGCACAGGCGCTCGGCTTCGGCGTCGGCATGGGTCTCGGCTCGCTCGGCGCCGGCATCGGCATCGGCACCGTGTTCGCGTCGATGATCCAGTCGGTCGCCCGCCAGCCCGAGCTGCGCGGCGAGCTGCAGGGGATCATGTGGCTCGGCTTCGCGCCCACCGAGGCAGTCGTGTTCTACGGCCTCGTCGGCGGCTTCCTCGGCTTCGTGCTCGTCAAGTAGATGCTCGTCGCCGTCTCGAGCCCGCTGACCAAGCTCATCCCGGGGCTGATGATCTGGACGATCATCTTCTTCGTCGTCGTGTTCGTCGTTCTGCGCAAGTACGCGTTCGGCGCCATCCAGAAGGCGATCGACGACCGCCGGGAGGCGATCCGCCGGTCGATCGAAGCTGCGGACGAGGCTCGCGACGAAGCGCAGCGGCTGCTCGAGGAGCACCGCAAGCTGATCGCGGAGGCGCGCGGTCAGGCCGAGTCGATCCTCTCCGAGGCTCGCAAGACGCGCGAGTCGATGGAGACGCGAATGCGCGAGGAAACGGAAGCAGAGCGGCAGCGCCGGCTCGAGGAGACGCGCAAGGAGATCGCGGCCGAGACGGCACGCGCGCTGCAGCAGATCCGGGCCGAGGTCGCCGACCTCACGCTCGAAGCCGCTTCTCGCGTCGTGGGCCGCACGCTCGACGCCGAGCGCGACCGCGAGCTCATCTCGGAGGCGATCGCCGGCCTCGACTTCTCCCGCCTGGAGGAGTCGGCATAGCCGTTGCGCACCGCATCTACGCCGAGGCGATCTTCGGCGCCGCGAAGGACGCGGGCAAGCTCGCCAAGGTGCACGAGGCGCTGAGCGACTTCGCCGCTGCGGTGGCAGGGTCGCCGGAGCTTCGAGCCGTCCTTCGCAACCCGCAGCTCGAGTC
Source organism: Thermoleophilia bacterium (assembly GCA_025929425.1). Taxonomy (GTDB): domain Bacteria; phylum Actinomycetota; class Thermoleophilia; order Gaiellales; family Gaiellaceae; genus Palsa-739. The sequence continues at coordinate 11,643 of JAICME010000070.1, forward strand.
GAGCGCCAAGGCGGCGATCCTCGCCGACCTCGCCGGCGGCGAGGAGCCGCTGTTCACCAACTTCCTCCAGGTGACGGCGGAGAAGGGCCGCGCGGCCGAGCTCGAGGAGATCGCCAAGGAGTTCGAGCGGCTGATGGCGCGCGAGGAACGGCGCCTCACCGTCGAGCTGACGACGGCCCGCGAGCTGTCGGGTGACGAGGAGAAGGCGATCCTGAAGCAGATCGAGGACGCGGCGGGCCGCAAGGTCGAGGCGACGACGAAGGTCGACCCCGGCCTCGTGGGCGGCATCGTCCTGCAGGCGGGCTCGCTCCGCGTCGATGCGAGCGTGCGCGGACGACTGGAACGACTGAGACAAGAACTCGTGAAGACCTGAGGAGAGAGCCTTGAAGCTGAGACCCGAAGAAATCACGTCGATCCTCAGAGAGCGGATCGAGCAGTACGACGTCGAGACCGACCTCGCCGAGGTCGGCACCGTCCTCCAGCTCGGCGACGGCATCGCCCGTGTCTACGGGCTCGAGAACGCCGGCTCGCTCGAGATGCTCGAATTTGAGCACGGCGTCACCGGCCTCGCGTTCAACCTCGAGGAGGACGACGTCGGCGTCGCGCTGTTCGGCGACTGGGAGAAGGTCAGCGAGGGCGAGCCGGCGCGGCGCACCGGTCGCGTGGCGAGCGTCCCCGTGGGCGAGGGTTTGCTGGGCCGCGTCGTCGACCCGTTGGGGCACCCGCTCGACGGGCGCGGCGCGATCGAGTCGTCGGAGACGCGGCCGCTCGAGTTCAAGGCGCCGGGCGTGGTCGAGCGCCAGCCGGTGAAGGAGCCGCTCATGACCGGCATCAAGGCGATCGACTCGATGACGAACGTCGGCCGCGGCCAGCGCGAGCTGATCATCGGCGACCGCTCGACGGGCAAGACGGCGATCCTGATCGACACGATCCTCAACCAGCGCGACACGGACGTGCACTGCATCTACGTCGCGATCGGCCAGAAGGAGTCCACGGTCGCGGGGATCTACGAGCGCCTGCGTGAGGAAGGCGCGATGGAGTACACGACGATCGTGTCCGCCTCGGCGAGCCAGGCGGCGCCGATCAAGTGGATGGCGCCGTTCGCGGGCTGCGCGATGGGCGAGCACTTCCTCTTCAACGGCAAGCACGCACTCGTGATGTACGACGACCTCTCGAAGCACGCGGACGCGTACCGCCAGCTCTCCCTGTTGCTGCGCCGGCCGCCGGGCCGCGAGGCGTTCCCCGGCGACGTCTTCTACCTCCACTCGCGGCTGCTGGAGCGCGCGTGCAAGCTGAACGACGAGAACGGAGCAGGCTCGCTGACGGCGCTCCCGATCATCGAGACGCAGGCGGGGGACGTGTCGGCGTACATCCCGACGAACGTGATCTCGATCACCGACGGCCAGATCTTCCTCCAGTCGGAGCTCTTCTACTCGGGCGTGCGCCCGGCCGTGAACGTCGGCATCTCGGTCTCGCGCGTGGGCGCGTCGGCGCAGACGAAGGCGATGAAGAA
>JAICME010000104.1 GCA_025929425.1 Thermoleophilia bacterium
AAGCGTCGGGTACGCCAGGTGCTGATGCAGACGATCGCCGCGAGCCGAGCGGCGACGAGGTCGCCCATCAGCTCGAGCTCGAGCGGCTCGAGCGACAGGTTCGACGCGAAGCCGTCGAGCGCAATCCGGGCGATCCGGAACACCTCCTCGGCGGGCCGTCCGCGCAGGTACGACGCGAGCGCGACCGCGACATCGGCCGCGAGCGCCGTGTGGCAGCAGTCGCCGAAGTCGAGGATGCCGGCGAGCCGGCCGTGCTCGTCCAGCATGAGGTTGTCGAGGTTGAAGTCGCCGTGGACGACCTGCGCGCGCAGCCGCGGCCATTTCGGCAGCACGCGTTCCTCGAACCGGTCGAGCGCCCGGGCGACGAGCGCCCGCCGCTCGGAGCTCTCGATCTCGTTCAGCAGCGGCCGCAGCCGTGGCGTCGCGTGGATGTCCCAGAGCAGCTCGCGGCCCGCCGCCGGATGGAAGAAGGCGCGGAGCGCGAGACAGAGGCGGGCGTGAGCGGCAGCGATCCCGTACACGGCCGCGTCGTCGAGCTCGGGACCGCCTTTGTAGCCGATCCGGCGCTCGAAGAGCCGCACGTGGTGTCCGTCGAAGGTCGCCCGTGGCGCGAGCTGACGCGCAATCGGCAGATCCGGGTCGACCGCGGCGACGTGCGCGATCACGGCCTCCTCGAAATCGAGAGTCGCCGTGTCCTCGCCGCTGTTGGAGATCTTGAGGACTCCGTCGATCTCCCCGTTTTCGAGCAGGAATGCCTGATCTCGCTCGCTGCCGAGGTTGGACGCGCTGCCCTGGAGGCCGAACAGGTCGGCCGCGATCCCGGCCGCTTCGTCGGCGGTGAAACGAGGGGGAGACGAACCGAGGACGGAACTCACGGCTGAACCATCGTATTCGGGCGAAAATCCCTCGTCCAGGGCAGCCGGCTCCCCCTTTCGCGGGATGAGGAGCCCTCGGCGGCCACCTACGTTGCGCCCACTTGTTTGGCGGCTACTGCGGCTCGTTCTGCGGCAATCAGAGCAGTCGCGATCAAGGAGGTAGACGTGGGGTCAACCCTCACCGAACGCGACGTCTCTCGTTTCCGGTTCTGGCGTCTGGGGCTTCTCACGATTGTCGTGGCGATGGCGTCCGCAATGAGTCATTCAGGTGCATCGTGGGGCGCGACCGGCTACGACCCGGCGTCCGACCCGTACTCGATGCAGAACATCATGACGGGCGACGGGGTTCAGGCGTGGCAGAGCGCCGGTTACACCGGCAAGGGTGTCGACGTCGCGCTGATCGACACAGGCGTCACTCCCGTCACCGGGCTCGACTCGAAGACCAAGGTGATCAACGGGCCCGACCTCTCGCTCGACTCGCAGAGCCCGAGCCTGGTGCACCTCGACTCGAACGGCCACGGGACGTTCATGGCCGGAATCATCGCCGGCAACGACGGCACGACGGGCGGTTACCGCGGCGTGGCCCCCGACGCCCGCATCGTCAACGTGAAGGTTGGCGTCACGGACGGTGGCGCCGACGTGAGCCAGGTGATCGCTGCGATCGATTGGGTCGTGCAGCACCGGAACGACAACGGATTGAACATCCGGGTCATCAACCTCTCCTACGGCACGAACACGACCCAGGGGTATCTCGTCGACCCGCTGGCGTACGCGGTCGAGCAGGCCTGGAAGGCGGGCATCGTCGTCGTGGCGGCTGCCGGGAACTCCGGCTACCAGAACGGCGCCAGCGCTCAGGGTCTCGCCGACCCGGCGTATGACCCCCAGATCCTCGCGGTGGGCGCAGCGGACACGAGCGGAACCGCGATGCCGTGGGACGACCAGGTGGCCCCGTTCTCGGCGAACGCGGCGAGCTGCAGCAACGGCTGCCGCGCGCCGGACTTGGTCGCTCCCGGCTCCCACCTGCAGGGCCTGCGCGTCGTCGGCTCCTACATCGATCAGAACAGCCCGAACGGCATCGTGAGCGACCGGTACTTCCGCGGGAGCGGCACCTCGGAGGCCACCGCGTTCACCTCCGGCGCGGTGGCGGATCTTCTCCAGCGCTATCCGCAGCTGACGCCGGACCAGGTGAAGGCGATGCTGACATCGAGCTGCGACAGGCTCTCCTCGTACAACTGGAAGCAGCAGGGATGCGGCGAGCTCGATGCCGGCAAGCTCCTCAGCGCCTCGGTTCCGTCGATCCTCGGTTCGCTGCAGTACAACGCGCCGGCGGCGGGCACGGGCTCGCTCGAGGCCTCGCGCGGCACCGACCACCTCTCGCTGAACGGCGTCGTGCTCCAGGGTGAGCAGGACATCTTCGGCAAGCCGTTCGTCTCGGCGGCGATGGCAGCCCTCGAGGCGGCCGGCTCGAGCTGGTCCGGCGGGATCTGGAACGGCTCGTCCTGGTCGGGGAGTTCGTGGAGCGGCTCGTCCTGGTCGGGCAGTTCGTGGAGCGGCTCGTCCTGGTCGGGCAGTTCGTGGAGCGGTTCGTCCTGGTCGGGAAGCTCGTGGAGCGGTTCGAGCTGGAGCGGCAGCGGCTGGTCCGGCGGCCCGTGGCTCGGGGCGAGTTGGGGCTGATCGTCAACGCGAAGGGCCGGCGGTGATCGCCGCCGGCCCTCGCGCCGAACGGCGCCGTGCGCGCAAGGAGCGGCAGCGGCCCGTGTCGGTCCGTGACGCTCTACGCGCGCGGCGTGCTGTCTGGGCCTTCAACTGCATCATCGCGGTCGTCTGTGCGGTCGTCTGGACTGTCGCGATCGCCGGGTACGACGGTCCGGCGTTCGGGCACGGTCCCCACCTGACGTGGTGGGAGCTCGCGGTCCCGTTCTTTTTGGCTGAGGTCTTCGTCGTCCACCTCCAGTTCCGAAAGCAGGCGCACACGCTGTCACTGACGGAGATCGGGCTCACGCTCGGTCTACTGCTCGCTGCGCCGTCGAGTCTCCTGCTCGGGCAGGTGGTCGGCACGTTCGCAGCGTTGGTGTTCAGCAGGTGGCGCTCACAGCGCCAGCTGGTCAAGTTCGTGTTCAACCTCGCGGAGCTCCCGCTCTGCAGCGCGGTTGCGTTGATGATCTTCCGCTCGCTGGGCTCGCCTTCGGATTCGGCGCCGCATCTCTGGGCGCTCGTCCTGCTTGCGTGCGCGGTCGCCCATGTCATCGGCATCCTGCTCGTCTCGACGGTGATCGCGATCAACGAAGATCGCTTCCTTGCGCCTCAGCTCGGCCGGACGCTCCTCACGTCGACGCTCGGGGCAGTGGCGACGGCGTCACTCGCTCTTGCGGTCGTCGAGCTCCTCGAGGTTCGCCCGCTGGCCGTGCTCCTCCTCGTGATTCCTGTCTCGGCCTGCGTCGCCGCCTTCCGCGGTTACATGAAGCAGCGCGAACAGCGTGAGCATGTGGAGTTCCTCTACGAGTCGATGCGGGCCACACAGGGCGCGCCGGAGTTCGGGCTTGCGGTCGGGCAGCTCCTCGTCGCAGCACGCCGGCTTCTCCGCGCCGAGTACGCCGAGGTGCTCCTCCTTCCCGCCTCAGAGGGCGAGGGGCCCATCCGCAGTGTCAGCGGGGTCGAGGGCGAGCTCCTGATGCATCCCGAGGCGAGATTCTCGCCAGGCGAAGAGGCTGCCTTCACGCAGATCGCCATGGTCGGCCATGGGACGCTGGTCGCGGCGCGCCGCAGCGCACACGAGCTCGATGCGTTCCTCGAGGCTCGGGGACTCGAGGAGGCGATCGTCGGGCCCCTGCGTGGTGAGAATCGGACGATTGGGATCCTCGTCGTCGGCGAGCGTGCCGGAGACGTGAGCACGTTCTCGGATGTCGATCTCGACCTGTTCGACACGTTCGCCGGCCATGCGAGCATCCTGCTCGAGAACGGCCGGCTCGAGCACTCGCTCGCGGAGTTGACACAGCTCAAGGAGCAGCTGCGCCATCAGGCCTATCACGACACGCTGACAGGGCTGCCCAACCGCCTTCACCTCCTGGAGGAGATCGAGCACGAGCTCGAGAGAAACAACCATCTGACGGCCGTCCTCTACCTCGACCTCGATCGCTTCAAGTCCGTCAACGACACCTGGGGCCACAGCGCCGGCGACGAGTTGCTCACGCAGTTCGCTCGTCGTCTCGGCGGGGCGATTCGCGCCCAGGACCTCGCGGCCAGGCTCGGCGGTGACGAGTTCGCGGTGCTCGTGCGCAGGGCGGGAACCGAGACAGCGATTGCCGCCGCGGAACGGCTGCTGCGCGCGGTTGGCGGCACCTATTCGCTCGGGTGCGGCGAGATCTCCTGTCACGTGAGCGTCGGCATCGCGGTCGGCGCTGCCGGTCTCACTAGTGCCGAGGATCTCATCCGCAATGCGGATATCGCGATGTACAGCGTCAAGCGATCGGAGCGGCCGTACACGTTGTACGAGGCGGACCTTCACGAGCGGCTGCGCGCGCAGCGGCAGCTCGGGCTGGACCTCGAGCTGGCGCTCGACCGCGGCGAACTCGCCGTCCACTACCAACCGGTCGTGCGACTTGCGGACGGGGAGGTAGAGGGCTTCGAGGTGCTCGCCCGCTGGCCGCACCCGACCCGCGGCCTGCTCACGGCGGGCGAGTTCCTGCCGGCCGCGGAGGAGGCAGGGCTGTCCATCGAGCTCGGACGGGTCGTCCTCGAGAAGGCTCTCCAAGCCGCTTGCCACTGGCCGGAGCGGCTGAGCATCTGGCTCAACGTCGCGCCCGCGGAGTTCGCGAACGAGGCGCTCGTCGACACCCTCGCCGAGTCGTTGGAACGGTTCCGCGTGGAGCCCAGCCGCCTCGTGATCGAGGTGACGGAGTCGGGTGTCATCCAGAGCAACGACGCGGCGCTCGTGGCCATGCAGCGGCTGCGCGACCTCGGCGTGAGCTTGTCGATCGACGACTTCGGCACCGGCTACTCGTCGCTGAGCCGACTCGCCGAGCTTCCGATCCAGTCGCTGAAGATCCCGAAACCGTTCGTCGACAAGCTCGTCGGCCAGGATCCCGACGAGGCCTTCGTGGATGCGATCCTGCGGCTGGGCGAATCGCTGGGCCTCGCGGCGGTCGCCGAGGGAATCGAGCATCCCGCGCAAGCGGCGCGCCTGCGGGAGCTCGGCTGCCGCTTCGGCCAGGGTTATCTGTTCGGCAGGCCGGAGCCTGCGGCGGAAGCCGAGCGACTTCTGCGCGAACGTGAATCGGCGCGATACGCAGCGCTCGCTCGCGACACGGCCGGTCTTCCGTAGAGGCACAGCTCGTCGTGAATCCCCCAAAAGGGGGAGGCCCGGCGAGGGCCGGTCACGAGATGATCTGCCTGACTCTTCGCTCGGGGCTGACGGCAACAACCTCTGCGGCGGAGTTTTGAAGCGGCGGGTTTCCCGCCGCTTCGGCCTTTCCGGGCTCGGTCAGCCGCCCTTTCCGGGTGAGGGTGAGCGCGTCGAGGACGATGTCCGCGTCTCGTCTCCGTCAGCTTGCCCGCCGACGCGCCCTGTTCCTCCTTGTCTAGAGTGATGGCAGTGGCTACGCGCAGGACATCGCTCCGGATCGGCGTCATCGCGGCGGTCGCCGTCTCGGTCGCCGTCTCGGCCGCAGTGTGGAGCGGAACGGGTGCGGCCAGCGCGCGTCATCTGACCAAGGCCAAGACGGTCATGACACGCAAGGTCGGGAAGTACGGCGTGATCCTCGTCAACAGCAAGGGGTTGACGCTCTACATGTTCGTTCCCGACAAGCGGAAGAAGGTGACCTGCAAGGGCTCGTGCGCGGTGATCTGGCCGTACCTGAAACTCAAGTCCGGGCAGAAGCCGACGGCGGGCGGCGCCGCGAAGAAGTCGTTGCTCGGAACGTACAAGGTCGCCGGTGGTCTGGTCGTCTCGTACAACCGGTGGCCGCTCTACACGTACATCACGGACAAGAAGCCGGGGCAGACCAGGGGGCAGGGCCTCAACAACAGCGGTGGCCTCTGGTACGTGCTCTCGCCGTCCGGCAAGGTCATCAAGAAATAGCGCTCGATCAGCCGCGCGCCGCGACCTGGATCGCGACGAACACGGCGTAGAGGACGATGAGGAGCGCGCCTGCAGGTCGGCCTGCGCCGTTCGGTCGCCCGAACAACACGACCGCGACGGCGGTCATTCCGAGCAGCCACGCGAGGCCGAAGACGTCGAGGCCGGAGAACGAGGTGAGGCTGCCGAGCGCCGCCGGCAATGCGATTCCCGCGGCGACGTTGATCGAGTTCGAGTTCAGGGTCTCGCTCATCAGCGCCGACCCGCGCCGCTGCAGGCCGAAGCGGATGCCGGTCCAGGCGTTCGGCAGAGCGGCCAGCACCCCGAGGACGACGGCACCCACCAGCGTCTGAGGCACCGACCAGCGGTCGCCGAGCGACGTCGCCGCTCGCACGGCACCCACGCTGCCGACGATGATCAGGCCGAGGGCGGCGAGGAGGACGAGCACGAGCTGCACGGCTTCACGGCGCGAGTCGAGCGGCTGCACGCGTCGGTGCTCCTCTCCGAAGCTCCGCTGGACGAAGCGGGACTCGCCGGCCCCTAGGTGCAGCAGGCGAACGAGCCGGTCCCCGGCCGCGAGAAGCGCAACGTAGGCCACGGCGACGATGCCTACGAGCACGATCCCGGTGGTGCCGCCCAGTACGCCGCCGGCAATTGCCGTGGCCACGGCGATCATCCAGAGTCCGACGAACGCCTCGAGCTCGAGTGCTTCGTGCCGTGCTCTGATCCGGGCCGTGACGACGGCGCTCAGGCCGAGCATGGCTGCGAGGTTGAAGGCGCTTGCCCCCACGGCGACGCCGACCGCGACCGCATGCCGGTTTTCGACGAGCGCAGTCACGGCGGACGAGAGCTCGGGCGCATCCGCCGCGAGCGCGGTCAGTAGGCCGAGCAACGTCTCCGGCAATCCGAGTCTCAGGCCGATGTGGTCGAGACGGCCCGCAAAGACCGCCGCGGCAGCGAGCATGACGCCGATCGAGACCAGGAAGAGCGGTATGGCGGCTGCGGGCGTCATCGGTTGACGCCGACCAGCCTTCCCGGCACACCGCTCCGAACGCTAGCGCAGGTGGTGGCTCAGGCGCCCGGGTCGGGCGGAGGCTCTTCGGCTTCGATCTCCGCCTCGGCGGCCTCGGCAGCTGCGGGTGTCCCGGGAATGCCCGGACCGACCCCGCCGCCGCTCGTCTCCGTGCCTTCTGCCGCCGCCTTGAGGTCGAACTCGTCGTCCCCCGAGGAGAAGAGCCGCTTGAACCAGTTGCTCAGGCTCATCGGGGGAGCATACGCGATCCTGCTCGCGGTGATCGTCCCGGCTCCCTGGGCCCCGCGCCGGTAGCCTCGCCGCGATGAAGGTCGGGATCGTCGTCCCGTACTCGTGGTCGTTCGGCGGCGGTGTCGTCGACCACGCCGAGGCCCAGGCTCGCGCGCTCGGGGTACTCGGGATCGAGACGCGTCTGCTGATCGGCAACGACCCACCGGGCTCGTTCAGCCGGATCCTCCACCCGCGCGAGGGCCGGCCCGGCCCGCCTCCGCCCGGCGTGATCCCGCTCGGCCGATCCGTGATCGTTCCGGGCAACGGAGCGCTCTCGAACCTCGTCTTGAGCCCGCGCGCGCTGCCGCAGCTCCGGCGTGCTCTCGCCCGCGAGCGCTTCGACCTGCTGCACGTCCACGAGCCGTTGGCGCCGATGCTCGGTCCGGCCGCGCTCGCTCTCTGGGACGGCCCGACGGTAGGGACGTTCCACGCGGCCGGCGACTCGTCGTGGCGACCCATCGCGAACGTGCTGTGGGGCTTCCTCCTCGACCGGATCGACCTCCGGATCGCGGTCTCCGAGCAAGCGCGAAGCACGGCCGGCACATTTGCCGGCGGCGACTACGAGGTCATCCCCAACGGCGTCGACATTCCGGATCACGTCGATCCCGGAGGACGCGGGGATCAGATCGTGTTCCTCGGCCGGCACGACCCTCGGAAGGGCCTGCCCGTGCTGCTGCGCGCCTGGCCGCACCTGCGCGACCTCGGCCTGCGGCTGCGCGTGATCGGTGCCGACCCCCTGGCCGTACGCCTGCTGCTCACGCGGCTGCACATGTCGGACGGTGGAATCGACGTGCTCGGCTTCGTCGACGACCTGACGCTGACCAACGAGCTGTCGAGCGCGAAGCTCCTCGTCGCCCCGTCGCTGGGCAACGAGAGCTTCGGGATGGTCATCACGCGTGCGCTGGCCTGCGCGACTCCCGTGGTGGCTTCGGACATCCCGGGCTACCGCGAGGTCGTGACCGCCGAGACCGGGGTCCTCACCCCGCCCGGCGACTCCGGCGCGCTTGCGGGTTCGATCGCGGCGCTCCTCGCCGACGAGCCGAGGCGCTCCTCGATGGGGGCCGCCGCCCGGGAGCGCGCGGTGAGCGAGTACGCCTGGCCGCTCCTCGCCAGGCGGCTTGCGGACTGCTATGAGCGTGTCCTAGCCGGCTAGGCGGGAGGATCCTGCGAGCCGCAGGACGCGGGGCCCGACGAGCCGCAGGATCCGGTTCGGCGTCTCGACGATCGGCTCCCCGTCCTCGCCGCTCAAATCTGCGATTGTTGCGTCGACGCGGCGCTTCACCTCGAGGACGCCTGCGCGGAGCCCGAGCTCGTCCAGCCTGACGGCGAGGCGCTTCATGTTCATGACGTAGTAGTAGAGCGAGTCGACGTCGGGGCCGTACGACTCCGCGAGATGCGCGTCGATGAGGCCGTGGGACGTCTTCGCACGCCGCACCATCCGGTCCGCGAGATCCATGTACTCGGTGCAGACGGCGAGCAGCCGCTCCGCGGCGCCTTCGAACTCCTCGAGGTACCGGTGCGTCGCGAGGACGGCGATGCGAACGTGCCGCCCCTCGTCGCGGCGGACGTTCGTCTGCCCTTCCTTCATGCCGGGCAGGTCGTAGGCGTCGTAGATCGCATTGCCCTTGGCGCGGCGGATGACGACGTCGCTGTTCGCGACGACGTCCTCGCTGAGCACGCCGTAGATGAAGATCGCCGTATGGAGGTCTTCGAGCGGGCGGTTGGGCCGGAGCAGATGCTGCATCTCGTCCTCGAAGCGATCGAAGAGGATCTCGGCGACGAAGTTGTTGTACTTCTTCGCCATCTGGTCGACCTCGGCGGCAGGAATTCCCAGCACCTCGGTCGCCACCCGCAGCAGGCTGCCCCGGTGCAT
>JAICME010000109.1 GCA_025929425.1 Thermoleophilia bacterium
GATCTTCGAGTTGGCGATGAGGATGAACGGATCCTCGAGCACCGCCTCCATCCGCTCGGGGTCGGTGATCATGTACGGGGAGAGGTAGCCCTTGTCGAACTGCATGCCCTCGGTGAACTCGAGCTCGAGCCCGAGGGTCTGGCCCTCCTCGACGTTGACGACGCCGTCCTTGCCGACCTTCTCGATCGCGTCGGCGATGACGTCGCCGATCTCCCGCTCCCGCGAGGAGACGGTCGCGATGCGCGCGATGTCCTCGCGGCCCGAGACGTCCTTCGACTGCGTCTTGAGGTTCTCGACCACCGCGTCGACGGCGGCCTCGATGCCGCGCTTCAGCGACATCGGGTTGGCACCGGCGGCGACGTTCTTCAGGCCCTCGCGGACGATCGCCTGCGCGAGAACGGTCGCCGTCGTCGTGCCGTCGCCCGCGACGTCGTTCGTCGCCGTGGCGACCTCGCGCACGAGTTGCGCTCCCTGGTTCTCGAAGACGTCCTCGACCTCGATCTCGCGTGCGATCGTGACGCCGTCATTGGTGATGGTGGGCGCGCCGAACTTCTTGTCGAGCACGACGTAGCGCCCCTTCGGGCCAAGGGTGACCTTGACCGCGTCGGCGAGGATGTTCACGCCACGCTCGAGCGAGCGCCGCGCATCCTCGTTGAACTTCAGCTCCTTGTGAGCCATGTCTTCTTCTGACCTCCGTTTGTCTCTTTACGCGGTGGCGCCGGCCGGCTCGCGATCGCCGCTGACCTTCGCGAGCACATCGGACTCGCGCAGGATCAGGTAGTCGTCGGTACCGACCTTGATCTCGGTCCCTCCGTACTTGGAGAAGACGATCTCGTCGCCCTCGGCCAGGTCCATCGGGACGAACTTTCCGTTGTCGTCCCGGGAGCCGGGACCGACTGCGAGGACGCGGCCGCGCTGCGGCTTCTCCTTCGCGGTATCCGGAAGCACGATGCCGCTCGTCGTCGTCTCCTCCTCTTCGAGGACCTCGACGATGAGGCGGTCACCAAGCGGCTTCAGGTTCATACAACAGCCTCCTGATTGATCTCAGTGACATTTCCTGGCACTCTCTCCCTGAGAGTGCCGAGGGCATTGTACGGCCGGCACTCGGGCGGCGCAAGTGCCAACTGGTAGAACCGCACACGTGGAGCGGGAGTTCTCGGCCGGAGGCGTGCTCGTGCGGACCATCGGCGGCCGGCCGATGGTCGCGGCCATCCGCCCACAGGGGCGCGACAGGGTCTGGGCGCTCCCGAAGGGCCGGATCGACGAGGGCGAGACGCCGGCGGAGACCGCCGTGCGCGAGGTGCGCGAGGAGACCGGTGTCGAGGGGCGGCTCGTCGAGAAGCTCGGGGACGTGCGCTACGTCTACACCGCGTCCTGGAAGGGCGGCGTGCGGATCTTCAAGGTCGTGAGCTTCTTCCTCCTGCGCGCCGGCCGCGGGCGGATCGGCGCGATCGAGGAAGACATGCGGATCGAAGTGGCCGAGGCACGCTGGCTGCCGCTCGAGGAGGCGCCGCGACTCCTGACGCACAGGGGCGAGCGCGAGATGGCGGCGAAGGCGTGGGAGAAGATCTCCGCGCCGTGAACGAGCTCCTCAACGTCGGCGAGTTCCTCGACGCGGCGGCCGCGAAGATCGATCCGGCCGTGTGGTGCTACTTCGAGGGCGGCGCCGAGGACGAGGTGACGCTGCGCGAGAACCTCGCGGCGTTCAGCCGGTGGCAGCTCCGGCCGCGGATGCTCGTGGACGTCGGCGAGATCAATCTCGAGACGACGCTGCTCGGCGCAACCGTCTCGATGCCGCTCGGCATCGCGCCCTTCGCGCTGCAGCGACTGCTCGATCCCGGGGCGGAACGGGCCACGACGTGCGCGGCGGCAACCGCCGGCGCTCTGGCCGTGGTGCCGACGCTCACCTCGTACCGCCACGCGGAGCTGCAGGCCGCGGCCGACGGGCCGCGCTGGCTCCAGCTCTACGTCCAGACCGATCGCGCCCGGACGCTCGACCACCTCGCCGAGGCGCGCGAGACGGGCTACACGGCCGTGGCGCTCACGGTCGACCTCCCGCTCATCGGCCGGCGCGAGCGGGACCTCCGCCTCGGCTTCGCCATCCCTCCCGAGATACCGCTGCACTACGGGACGCTCGTCGACGTCGACCCGACCCTGACGTGGCGCGACCTCGAGTGGATCCGGGCGGCCACCGATCTGCCGCTCGTCTTGAAGGGAATCGTGACGCGAGAGGACACGGTGCTCGCCGCCGAGCACGGCGTCGACGGAATCTGGGTCTCCAACCACGGCGGCCGCCAGCTCGACGGCGTCGCCCCGCCGATCGACGCGCTCCCGGAAGTCGTCGAGGCGGCGGACGGCCGCTGCGAGGTCTACGTCGACGGGGGCTTCCGGCGCGGCAGCGACGTCGTCAAGGCTCTGGCCCTGGGCGCACGTGCAGCCTTCGTCGCGCGGCCGATCGCCGCCGGCCTCGCCGTGGACGGCGAAGCGGGCGTCTCTCGCGTGCTCGAGCTGCTCCGCGACGAGATCGCACTCGCGCTCGGGCTGCTCGGGTGCACGTCGCCCGAACAGGTCTCACGCGCGCACATTCAACGAGCCCTCTCGTAGCTGGCAGACTCCCGCCACGATGTACGCGCTCAACTTCTACTCGCCGCTCGTCGCCGACCAGCTCCGGTCGGGGAGGAAGTCCGCGACGATCCGCCTCGGGGACAAGTCCGTCAAGTACAAGAAGGGCATGGTCGTGCGTGTTCTCTGCGGCGTCCGCTTCAGCCCACGTGAGCACGTCTTCGACGCGGTGATCGACAAGGTCGAGGTGAAGACGCTCGGCGAGCTGTCACCACGGGAGATCGAGCACGACAACCCCGAGATCCGCCGCACCGACGAGATGGCGAACTTCCTCGGCCAGCTCTACAACCGCGAGGTCGGCTCGGACGACCTGATCACGGTGATCCGCTTCTCGCAGATCATGGGCGGCCCCGTGGTGCCGTCCTTCGAGGGCGACCTCTTCTAGCCGCCCCGCGCCGCGAGCTCGACGATCTCGGCCGAGAGCTCGACTGCCTCGTCTTCGCCCAGCGGCGCGAGCGCGCGCCACGCGTGGAAGTCGGCAACGAGGCGGATCGCGGCCTCGACCCGCCGACTGCGCCCGTGATCCGCTCCGAGGGCGTCGCGCACCGCAGCGGCATATGCACCGAGCCCCGGCTCGATCACGCGCCGCAGCGAGGGCAGGACCTCCGCGTCACGGAGCACGTGCGCAGTCATCTGCTCCGTCTCGCCGTACCACCCGTACAGCTCCCGTAGTCCGTGCCGTAGATTCGTCCAGCCGGAGGGATCGGGCGCGGGGTGCTGAGCGCGCCAGTGCGCCGAGCAGGCGGCGAAGAGCGCTTCGTCGTCCGGGAAATGGTTGTAGACGGTTCGGCGCTGCACGCCGGCCCGGCGTGCGATCTCCGCGATCGACGTTGCAGCCGGCCCACGCTCGAGATGGAGCCCGACCGTCGTCTCGACGATCCGGCGTCGCGTCTCCTCGACCTTGTCGGCTCGTTGCCGTAGCTCGTACTTTCTAGCCATTTCGCTTTACAGAGTGTACACCGATCTGCTATTGGTTCGGATGTACATCATGTATAGCGAAAGGAGTGGCATGGACACCGACACCGTCTACCTCTTCGACCTCGGCACGCGCTACCTCGTCGAGGGCGAGGGCTTCGCTCTCGTCGAGCACACGCTTCCGCCACGCGCCCTCGGCTCTCCGCTGCACCGGCACGCGAACGAGGACGAGTTCTCGTACGTCCTCGAGGGCCAGCTCGGCGCGCAGCTCGGCGACGAGGTCGTCGAGGCCGGCCCGGGCGAGCTCGTGCGGAAGCCGCGTGGCCAGGAGCACGCCTTCTGGAACGCCGGCGACGAGCCGCTCCGCTTCCTCGAGCTCATCTCACCGGGCCGCTTCGCCGAGTACTTCCGCGAGCTGGCACCGGTGCTCGCGGCGGGCGACCACGCTCGCGTGCAGGAGATCGCGGCTCGCTACGAGCTGGAGATCGACTTCGCGACCATTCCGGCGCTCGCCGAGCGGCACGGCCTCGACGTCGCGGTCCCCGCCTGACTAGCCGCCGTCGACGCCGACCCGGACCGACATCCGATCCTGCAGGTGGTCGGCGCCGGGAAGGGTCACGGTGGCGACAGCGGCACCGGCGGCAACCGTCACGGCGACGACACCGAGCCGGAGCACGAGGCCGGGATACCGCGCGCGCAGGGCGTCGCGCGTCCGCAGCAGGCGGGCGAGCACGTGAACCGAGGTCGAGAGGAGCCAGACGACGAAGCTCGCCTTGTGCAACCCGACGGCGGTGCCCTGAACCTCGTGGGTCGCGAGAAGGTAGATGCCCGTGCCGAAAAGGACGAGCGTCGAGGCAACGACGACCGGCGCGACGAAGACGCGTAGCGGCCAGGCGGGCGGGCCGCGGCGTACGTACTCGTCCTTGCCGAGGTAGTAGCGCGCCATGCGCCAGCCGGTGCTGCCCATCTTGAGGGCGACGATCGGCAGGAGGAACATCCCGACAAAGGAGTGCACAGAGAGCAGTGCGCGCAGGTTGAGCAGAGTCGCGCCTTCGACCGCGAGAAAGACGATGAGCAGGATTCCCGCGAACGCGGTCAGCTGCTCGTTGCCGCCGGGGTTCGCTCTCATCGCGTCCGCCTGATCTTCGAGCCGAAGAGCTCGTTCGGCCGCACCTCGCCGCCACACTGCTCGCACTCGACCACCGCCACCGAGGAGAACGGCGCTCCACAGGCCTGGCAACGGCGCAGCAGCTTGCCGCCGCACTGCGGGCAGGTTTCCGGCAGCTCTGCCTCGAACTCCTCGAACCACCGGCGCGCGGCGCCGCAACCGAGGCAGAATGCGACCCAGTCCCCGAGGACCTTCCGACGCTCCTGCCGCAACCAGTCCGCCGCTTTAGGCACGTCTTGACGATAGCCGTGGTCGTGGTCGCGGCGGTCGCGGTCTACATCGTCGTTCGCGATCTGGATCGCGGCTACTGGACGACCCGCGGCGCACGGATCGTGCGCTACACGCTGCACAGCCGACTCGTGCATCGAGACCTCCACGAGATCCGCGTCGTGCCGCCACACAAGGCCGGCTGGACGCTCGTACTTCTTCACGGCCGCAGCTCGAGCCCCTCCAGCTTCCTCGGCCAATCCTTCTTCGACGCCCTCCACTCGCTCGGCCGGCGCGCCCCGGTCGTGCTCCTGCTCGACGGCGGCGACCACAGCTACTGGCACAACCGGGCGGACGGAGCGTGGGGATCGATGGTGCTCGGCGAGGCGATCCCGAAGCGCGGTCGCGTCGCGATCGGCGGGATCTCGATGGGCGGCTACGGCTCCCTCCTCCTCGGCGCGCACGGACACTTCTGCGCGGTCGGCGGCCACTCCCCCGCACTCTGGTTCAGCGGCGCCGACAGCGCGGCCGGTGCGTTCGACGACGCGCAGGACTACGCGCGCCACGACATCGTCGACCATCCGCCGCACTACTCGGCCCCGGTCTGGATCGACGTCGGCGCCGCCGACCCGTTCCGCAACGCAGCCGTCCACTACGCCCACGAGATCCACGCGCAGCTGCACGTGTGGCCGGGCGGACACGACAGCGGCTACTGGCACGCCCACATGCGCCAGTACCTTGCGTTCTATGCCCGGCACTGCGCCTGAGCCGTTCCCGAAGATCGAGCTGCACGTCCACCTCGAGGGGACGGTGCGGCCCGAGACGCTGCGCACGATCGCGAAGCGGAACGACTACGCGCTGCCCGACGACCTCGAGTCGCTCTACCGGTTCCGCGACTTCGCCCACTTCATCGAGGTCTTCGTACTGACACTCGGGGCGCTCCAGCGCTACGACGACTTCCGCCAGATCGTCGTCGAATACGCCGAGGAGGCAAGAACGCACGGCTGCGTGTATCTCGAGGGCATCTTCGCGCCGCGCATCGTCCACGGGCTCGACCCGGACGAGGTGTTCAGTGGCTACTGCGACGGCGCAGAGGAGGCGCGTGAGCTGCACGGCGTCGAGGTGCGGCTGACTCCGGATATCCCGCGCGACGAGTACTCGCTCGAGGACGCACTCGCGACTGCCCGCTACGCGCGCAAGTACCGCGACCAAGGAGTCGTCGGGATCGGCCTGGGCGGCGCGGAGGCAGGCTTTCCTCCAGAGCCGTACGCCGAGGCATTCGCGCTTGCCCGGGAAGGCGGTCTCGCCTCGGTGCCGCACGCCGGCGAGACAGCCGGCGCAGAATCCGTGCGCGGCGCGCTCGACGCGCTCGGCGCAGATCGAATCCGGCACGGAATTCGCTCGGTCGAGGATCCAGGTCTCGTCGCGGAGCTCGCGGCCCGCGGCACCGTGCTCGACGTCTGTCCGTTTTCGAACGTCCGCACCGGGGTCGTCCGCTCGCTGGAGCAGCATCCCCTCCCGCAACTCGTGGCTGCCGGGGTCCGGTGCTCGATCTCGACCGACGATCCGGCGATGTTCGACACCGACCTGACGCGCGACTACGACGCCGCGGCATCGCTCGGCGTGTCCCCGCGGGCCGCGTACGAGGCCGGGCTCGCCGGCGCGCTCTGCGACGACATCACACGGGCCCGCCTCCGACAGATCGGCGACTCCCACGACTGGGGCGCACGCTAGGGTTCAGCCCCGATGGCGATCGCGAGAGAAGCGGGTCCGGTCGGGTCGATCCACGAAGTACGCGAAGCAGGCCTCGACCGCGAGGATCTGCTCGGTGTGTACCGTGCAATGCTCGTCACCCGCGGTGTCGAGGAGCGCGGCCACATCCTCTACCGGCAGGGGAAGATCCCGGGCTCGTTCTACACGGGTCGCGGAAACGAAGCCGCTTCCGTCGGCGTCGCGACGGCCATGGGCCCGGACGACGTCGGCACGCCGCTCCATCGCGACATGGGGGTGCACATCGTCCGCGGCGTCGAGCCGTGGCGGATCTTCGCGCAGTACATGGGCCGCCAGGACGGGCCGACCCACGGCAGGGACGGCAACGTCCACATGGCCGACTCGCAGCTCGGCCTGATCGCGATGGTCAGTCACCTGCCGGCGATGCTCCCGGTCGCCACCGGCTGCGCCCTCGCGTTCCGCATCCGGGAAGAAGCGCGGGTTGCGGTGGGCTGGTTCGGCGAGGGGGCCTCGGCGCGCGGCGACACGCACGAGTCGATGACCCTCGCCGGAACGCGCCAGCTTCCGATGGTCTTCGTCTGCGACAACAACCAGTGGGCGTACTCGACGCCGACCCACCTCGAGTTCGCGACCGAGCACGTCGCCGACCGCGCTCAGGCCTACGGCTTCGAGGGGGTCGTGGTCGACGGCACCGACGTCCTCGCCGTCTACCGCGAGGCGAAGCGCGCGATCGAGAAGGCGCGCGGCGGTGGGGGCCCGACGCTCATCGAGTGCCTCACGCTCAGGATGGAGGGCCACGCCGTCCACGACGACGCGTTCTACGTCCCGAAGCCGATGTTCGAGCAGTGGGCCGAATCCGATCCGATCGAGCGCTTCCGCACCTGGCTGCGCGACAACGCAGACCTGAGCGACGAGGAGGAAGACGAGATCGCGGCCGGGGTCAAGAAGCTCCTCAACGACTCGCTCCAGCGCGCCGAGGACTCGCCGCAGCCCGACACGGCCGACCTGACGAGGGGCGTCTACGCCTCGCCCGAGGATCTCGACACGCCGCACCACAAGTAATGGCAGAGCTGACCTACCTCCAGGCGATCTCGGACGCGCTCCGCACGGAGATGCGCCGCGACAAGCGCGTGTTCTTGATCGGTGAGGACGTCGGCGTCTACGGGGGCGCCTTCAAGGTCTCGCTCGGCTTCCAAGAGGAGTTCGGGCCCTGGCGCGTCATCGACGCGCCCCTCGCCGAGGCCGCCATCGTCGGCGGCTGCACCGGCGCCGCAATCATGGGGCTCCGTCCGGTCGCGGAGATGCAGTTCGCGGACTTCATCTCGTGCGCCTGGGATCAGCTCGTCACCGTCGCGGCCAAGCAGCGCTGGCGCGCGGGGACGCCGGTGCCGATGGTGGTCCGCCTCCCGTCGGGCGGCGGGTTCTCCGGTGGGCCGTTCCACTCGCAGAACCCCGAGTCGTCGTTCGCGCACATCCCGGGCCTGAAATGCGTCTGCCCCGCGACGCCGGAGGACGCGAAGGGGCTCCTGATCAGCGCGATCGAGGATCCGAACCCCGTCCTCTACTTCGAGCACAAGCATCTCTACCGGCGCATCAAGGGCGAGGTTCCGGAGGAGCGCTACACCACGCCGCTCGGCAAGGCACGCGTCCACCGTGAGGGTGACGACCTCTCGTTGATCACGTGGGGAGCGATGGTCTACACCGCCGAGGAGGCCGCCCAGCAGCTCGAGACGGACGGAGTCTCCGTCGAGATCCTCGACCTCCGCACGGTGATGCCGTGGGACAAGGCGGCGGTGCTCGAGTCGGTACGGAAGACGTCGAAGGTGCTCGTCCTCCACGAGGACACGCGCAGCGGCGGTTTCGGCGGCGAGATCGCGGCGACGATCGCCGAGGAGGCGTTCGAGGACCTCGACGCCCCGGTGAAGCGCCTCGCAGCGCCCGACACTCCTGTCCCGTTTTCGCCGACGCTCGAGAAGGCATTCATCCCGCAGGTCGACGACGTCGTCGCCGCCTTGCGCCAGCTTGCGGAGTACTAGGGGGAA
>JAICME010000071.1 GCA_025929425.1 Thermoleophilia bacterium
CCAGCCCGCGACTACCTCGAACGCAAGCGCAGCGAAGGCAAGAGCCGCCGCGAGGCCATCCGCTGCCTCAAACGGCTCCTCATCCGCGCCGTCTACCAGAGCCTGAAAGCGAGCCCCGCCTTGACATAGGAGCAACACTGGGCCAGGCGAGCGTGCTTACTCGGGACGGGTGGAAAGCTAGGTGGTGTTCTAGGCCACGCGTTCGTGTGTCCACCAGGCGTCGAAGCCGATCAGGAGCAAGGCGACGCCGGTGAAGAGGGCTGTCTCGGTGAGCTGAAGGGGCCAGAAGTCGCTGGCTGGGATGTAGGTGGCATGGAAAGTCCCGTCGATCCTGGACCGAGCGATACCAGAGATGGGCGGCCAGCGAGCCGCCCCCAGCCCGCGGTACGCGCTTTCGCTGATGACAGAGAGCGTGGCGCACGCGCACGATGGAGCCGCGAAAGGAGGTGAGAAGGATGATCACGCCTCCGAGAGATCTGCCTCTGCTGGCCCTTGCCGTTGTCCTCATGCTGGGCGGAGCGGTGACGCTCGTCGGTGGGTGGCTCGCAGCCGCCATTTCGATCCCGCTCATCGCACTCGGGATTGCCCTGGTGGTAATCGAACAAAGCGATGTTCGCCATCAGCAGGCCAAGCACGTCCCAAGCACGTAGCGGAGCACCGCGTACCGGCCTCCCGCGACGGCTGTACGCGGCAGCGGGAGAGTTCGAGCCGCGGGTTCGTCACGGGCTCATGTAGGTCTATTCGCATCCCGGCCCTCGGATCGTGGCGCAGGCGGCCGAAAGGAGATCGCAATGACAACCAGTCAGTTAGCGAACGAGCAGTACGTGAGCATCACAACCTTCAAGCGAAACGGCACGCCTGTCTCAACTCCTGTCTGGGTTGCGGGTGCGAACGGCAACCTGCTCGTGATCAGCGAGGCCGACTCCTGGAAGGTGAAGCGAATCCGCCGCGACGGTCACGTCCGTATCGCGCCCTGCAGCGTACGCGGGGCCATCCGCGGCGAACCCATTGACGCCGAGGCGACCATCGACCCTGACACCTCAGCCGTCGAGACCCTCCTCTTGCAGAAGTACGGCTGGATGTATCGCGCCTACATGCGTTTCAGCGCCCTCACACGCAAGCTGCGCCGGGAGCCGATGCCTACCGGCGTGACAATCCGAATCACACCGAACTAGTGGCTCGTTCCATGCAACATCACGCGCTCCCAGAAAGGCTCCCGCAGGCCCAGCCGCAACGATCCCGCATCAACATCGCGCAGCTGGTCGGAGCTGGCGACAAGATCGGGCTCGTCCTCCTCCCGTGCCTGATCGTCGGCGTGAGCGCGAATGCTGTGGAGCGTTCAGCGTTCGCAGTCGGCGGCCCAGCAGAGGCTCTGCGCATCGCCTCGACCTTTCTCTTGAGCGTCGGTGTCGCACTCTGGGCCTGGTCGGCCTTCCTGATCGTGACCAGAGTGCCGCAGCATGAGCTGATCACAAACGGCCCCTTCGCGCTTGTCAAACACCCGCTCTACACAAGCGTCGCCCTGTTCGTGCTCCCTTGGCTTGGGTTCCTCCTCAACACCTGGCTGGGCGCAGCGCTCGGAATCGTCCTCTATCTCGCCTCGCGCAGATACGCGGTGGAAGAGGAGGCCGACCTCGCCCACACATTCGGCGCCGCCTGGGCGCAATACCGACAGAACGTGCGCATCTCCTGGCTCTGAGGAAGGCAGGCGTGGTGTTGGCCCCGACCCTGCCGCTGTGCAACTGCCCTGACATCGGTCGGACCCCCTGATCCCGCACCCTGACCTTGCGGCGGTCAGCCGACGGATCCCGACCGCGCAACGCGGCCGGGATCCGCTTCAGGGGCTAGGCCGAGACGGCACTCGGCGCTGCCTTCGGTGCGGTCGCGCCCTCGTCCGCGTGGAGTCGGGGCAGCCACTCAAGCCAGCGAGGCAAGTACCAGTTCCAGTCGCCGAGCAGCTTCATCGTCGCCGGCAGGAGCACTGCGCGGACGACGGTCGCGTCGATCAGCACGGCGGCTGCGAGCCCGACGCCGAACTGCTTGAAGAACGGAACGGAGAGCGTCCCGAAGACGGCGAAGACGCAGACCATGACGATCGCGGCGCTGGTCACGACGCCGGCGGTCGACTTGATCCCGTGCCGGACTGCGTCGTCCATCGTGGCGCCACGATCGAAGGTCTCGCGGATGCGGCTGATAATGAAGACGTGGTAGTCCATCGAGAGGCCGAACAGGATCACGAACAGCAGTAGCGGCACGACCGCCTCGATCCCGTCGGCCTTCCCGATCCCGAGCAGGCCGGCGCCGGTCCCGTGCTGGAAGACGAGCACGAGCACGCCGTAGGCGGCTCCGACGGAGAGCAGGTTGAGCAGGACCGCCTTCGCGGCGACGACGATCGACCGGAATGCGAAGAGCATCAGGCCGAACGCGAGCGCGAGGACGAAGGCGACGACCGGTAGCAGGTTCGACTTGAGCGCCGCGGCCGAGTCGTGCCAGGCTGCCGTCATCCCGGTGACACCTGCCTCCGTGTTCGGGAGAGCACCGACCGTCTGCGGCACGAGCGTGTCACGCAGGAGGTGGAACGCCGCGTTCGAGCTTGCGTCGGTTCCGTTGCCGCCGATCGGGATCGTGATGTCGGCCACGGTGCCCTGCCTGTTGATGACGGTCGTGATCGGCTTGAAGGCGCGACCGCTGGCGAGTACCCGCTGCTCGAGCTTCCCGATCGCTGCGCGCATCGCCGGCGAGTTCACGTTCGGCGCGTTGACGACGACGTTCGCCGGCAGTGCGGAACCGGGGAACGCCTTCTGCACGCGGTGGTACGTCTTGATCACCTGGAGCGACTTCGGGAAGGACTCGGCTCCCTGAGGCGCGAGGTGCAGCTGCAGTGCGGGCGTAGCGAACACCAGGAGCAGCCCGGCCGCGAGCGTCGCCGAAAGAGCAGGGCGGCGCAGGACGCGGTCGACGATCGCGCCCCAGAACCTGGCCTCGCCGTCACCGCGACCCGGCCGACGGGGGAACGGGATCCGCAGCCGGTCGACCCTGTCGCCCAGCCGCGAGAGCAGCGCCGGCAGCACCGTCAGCGAACCGAGCACAGCGACCGCGACGACGAGGATCGTCGCTAGCGCGAGCGAGGCGAACGTCGCGTCGCCGGTCAGGAACATGCCCGCCATCGCGATGATCACAGTGAGCCCCGAGATCAGGACGGAGCGGCCGGAGGTGGCCGCGGCGGCCTCGAGGGCTGCTTGCGGGCTTCGTCCGGCGGCCCGCTCCTGACGCTCGCGCTTCAAGTAGAACATCGAGTAGTCGACGCCCACCGCGAGCCCGACCAGGAGGACCATCGCCTGCGCCTCGGGCGCCACGGGCACCAGGTGACTGGGGAGGGCGATCAACCCGAAGGTCGCGAAGACGGCCGTCAGCGCGAGCAGCAGCGGTATCCCGGCTGCGACGAGTGCACCGAACGCGAGCACGAGGATGATCAGCGTCACCGGAAGCGAGAGCATCCCTGCCTTTCCGAGGTCGTTGTTGTACGCGGTCAGCACTCCCTTCTCCGCGCTCGCGTCGCCGAATTCGCCGAGCCAGAAGCCGGGATGGGCCTGTCGGGCCGAGGCGACGACGTCTAGCACCGGCTGAACCTTGTCGGCTGCCTTGGTCCGGTCGCCGCGGATCTGGAACTCGACGAGTGCAGCGTGGCCGTTCTTCGAGATCGCGCCGCGGTGGACGTCTTGCGCCGCCGGCACCTTCGAGATCCGGGCGGCCACATCTGCGATCGCCGCCCGGAAGGCAGGATCGCCGGCACGGGCGGAGCGGCTCTCGATCAGGATGCTTTCCCCGGCTGGCTGTTTGAAGCCGGTGTCGAGGATCTTCTGCATCTGACCGGATTCGCCGGAGCCGGTGTTGTTATCGACGTTCTTCGTGCCGACGAGGCCACCGAGGGCGAAGGCCACGAGGACAAAGGCGAGCCAGCCGAAGGTGGCCGTCTTCCAGTGAGCGGCGCTCCAGCGGCCCATGCGGGCGGCCAATCCGCGAATCTGCGTGGAGTTGCTCGTGCGAGTGCTCATGATGACCGTCCTCTCCCTGGTCGATTGGTTGCCTCGACGCTAGGAGCGGCCGTTCGCGCGGACGTCGTCGCGGGGTCTCGTTCACGCTCCGACGTCACGATGATTTCGGCTCCTACTCAGGTAGGAGGCGCCTTCCGAAAGAGAGGAGTACGGTCGTCGGCATGAGCCGGATCCCGCAACTCGCGCGTCGGCATTGGTTCGAAGTCGCGATCGTGATCGCGGCGCTAGTGAGCGTGCTCGAAGTCGTTCTGAAGGCCGGCGGGCCGCGGGCGGCGACGACGACTGAATGGTTCACGATTCCGGCGGTCCTCGTCGTCGTGCTCGTGCTGCTCGGTTGGCGGCACTTCGAGTTCCTCGTGCCGGCGTCGATGTGGCTCCTCGCAGCATCCGCCAGTTTCGTGGACAAGCGTCTGATGGTCTCGACGCAGGCGGTCTTCATCGTCGGCCTGGCGGCGGCGTTCCTGCTCGGGAACCAGCGTGACGCCAAGCGCGGGCGTGTCGGGCTCGCAATCGTCCTCGGTTGCTGCGCTGTCATCGTCTACAACGACCCGAATCAATCCGCCGGTGAGCTGGTCTTCATTCCGATCCTGTTTGCGCTCGGCTGGCTCGTCGGATTCGCGGTCCGAGAGCGTGTCGCCCAGGCTGAAGCGGCCGAGGCGCGGGCAACGCATGCCGAGCAGGAACGCGAGACGGCGGCCCGCATCGCGGTCGCGGAGGAGCGAGCGCGGATCGCCCGCGAGCTGCACGACATCGTCGCGCACGCGGTCAGCGTGATGGTGCTCCAGGTCGGTGCGGTGCGGCACAGGCTGCCCGACGACCTGACCGACGATCGGGACGCGCTCCAGGAGGTCGAGCGAACGGGGCGAGCCGCCCTGGGCGAGATGCGCCGCCTACTCGGCGCTATGCGCCGCGACGGCGACGGTGTCGAGCTGGCGCCACAACCGCGCCTCGACAACCTCGAACGACTGCTAGAGGAGATCCGGCGCGCCGGCCTTGCGGTGGAAATGCAGATCGAGGGCGACCGCTCGACCCTTCCCGACGCTGTCGAGCTCTCCGCCTACCGAATCGTGCAGGAAGGGCTCACGAACGCGCTCAAGCACGCGAACGCCACCCACGCGAACGTCGTCGTGCGCTACCGGCCCGACGAGCTCCAGATCGAGATCAGTGACGACGGACGCGGCCCCGCCCCGAGCGACGGGCTCGGCCACGGGCTCGTCGGGATCCGCGAGCGCGTCAATCTCTATGGCGGCCGAATGCAAGCAGGAGCCGCCAACGGACGCGGCTTCCTCCTCAGCACGACGCTCCCCCTCGCAGAAGCGCAATGAGCATCCGCGTTCTCGTCGCCGACGACCAGTCCATGGTCCGGGCGGGCTTCCGCATGCTCCTCGCCGGGGAAGCGGACATCGAAGTCGTCGCCGAAGCGAGCACCGGACTCGAGGCCGTCGACAAGGCCGAACGCTTCCACCCCACCGTCGTCCTGATGGACATCCGCATGCCGGAACTCGATGGCCTCGAGGCAGCACGACGCATCCTCGCTGCCGATCCGGCCGCTCGAATTCTCATCCTCACCACCTTCGACCTCGACGAGTACATCTATGAAGCGCTCAAGGCCGGCGCCAGCGGATTCGTCCTCAAGGACGACCCGCCCGAGCAACTGATCGCGGCGATCCACACCATCGCCGCGGGCGATGCCCTCCTTTCATCCGCGGTCACGAAGCGCGTGATCGAACAGTTCACCCGCATCCCACGCCCGACCCCACCACGCGAGCTCGACGAACTCACCGAACGGGAACGCGACATCCTCCGGCTAATCGCCGAGGGCCTCTCGAACTCCGAGATCGGCGAGCGCCTCTACATCAGCGAGACCACTGTCAAGACGCACGTCACCCACGTTCTCCAGAAACTGAACCTGCGCGATCGAGTCCAAGCCGTGGTACTCGCCTACCAGAGCGGGCTCGTCACCCAGGACGCAGCCGGTTAGCCTCGTCGCCCGACTGAAGGGCGTTTCCCACGACCCCCTCCGATCAGGATGGAACGTCAGCTAGGAGCGATTCGAATCTCTGCACACCCCAGTACGCTCCGGACATCCGGATCGTCTGGTGGAACGCCGTTGCACCAGGCAAGGGCCGTCACCAATCTGTCACCAGCGGAGCCTCCCGGCTCGCCGCTCAGGCGGCGCGCTCGACGGCAAAGAGCCGCCGGGCGTCCGGCACACCTTTCAGCCAATGCACCCTCGAAGAGATCACGCGGGTACTCGTGGTAGACGACGAGTGCGATCCCGGCGATGAAGACGAAGACTCCGATCAGGCCGGTGAACAGCGAGTGCTCGGCCGCCCAGACGATCCCGGCACCACCGCCGAGGACGCCGGCGATCAGGTACTGCGGGATCCCAGCGAGCCACGCGGAGAGAAGCGAGTGCCCCCTGAGCTGTTCCTCCGGGTAGTCGATCTCGAGGCGAGCCGGATAGTCAGGCGCAGAGCCGAGCGTGAAGGGCGGGTAGCGATCGGTGCCGAGGGCGCCGTAGCCGTAGAAGTTGACGCGCCAGGTCAGCGCAGGACTCCGAGGTTGAAGTCGGAGATCCGGCGTGGGTAGCGGCCGCCCCGAAGCTGGGTCAGGAAGGCAACGGCTCGCCCTCGAGCCGCACCGGGTAGGAGCTGTTGGGCTTCATGGTCAGACCTCCTCACGGAGGGAGGTGATCTCCGGCGCCGGCTTGCGGAGGCCGGAGCGGATGAGGGTGACGCCGCCGAGAAGCGCCAGCGCTCCGAGGACGAGGAACGCGGCGACGAACCACCAGGCGCCGGAGAGACGGGCGGCGAGTTGTGCGTCGACGCTCACGTTGTGGCTTCCGTCGGCGTTCATCACGAACGCCGACCACTGACCGCTCTTCACCGGCCAGCTGATGGTCTGGGTGCCGGTACCGCTCGCGCGCGCCTGCCAGAAGCTCCGGCTGGACGGTGGCGCAGCAGGCGATCGCCGCTCCACCGCTACCGGCTTAGCTTGCCTTCGGGGCGAGAGTGCTCTCCTGCAAGTGCAGGAATGCCTCCACGATCGCGGGGTCGAACTGGGTTCCTGCACAACGGTTGAGCTCGGCCAGCGCCCAGTTGCTGGGGAGCGCGCGCCGGTAGGGGCGGTCATGGGTCATCGCGTCGAACGAGTCCACGACCGAGAGGATGCGAGCAACGATGGGAATCTCTTGGCCGGCGAGCTGTCGCGGGTATCCAGAGCCGTCCCAACGCTCGTGGTGGCAGGCGACAACATCGCGCACGAGTGGGGAGAGGAAGCGAAGGCGACGGACGAGCTCTTCTCCGAGCGTGGTGTGTGTTTGCACGACACGGAGCTCAACCGGGGTCAGTACGTCTGGCTTGAGCAGGATCTCGTCTGGGATGCCGAGCTTGCCGATGTCGTGTAACAGGAAGGCGTGGCCGATGCCGTCCATTGCGGCGAGCGCAGGACGCATCATCACGGTGAGATCGAACGCGAGCCGCGCCACTCTGTCCGCGTGCTCGGCCTCTCCGGGATAGCGCAACTCGTGCACTGCGAGCAGAGCGGCGGCCGCGCTGTCCGCATCCGGATGTGAAATCGCCCTCTCCCCGAGAGCGGAAATCGTCACGGCCACGCTCCTCCTTCGAGCCGCACGGCACATGCCGAAATACGTGTTTTGATCATATAGATCGTATGGTGACGCAACGCCTGACAGCCTATCGGCGCCACTCCGGCATCTCTTGAGCGCCGCACCGTCCCAAGGTGACCGCACCCGCAGATGCCTGGCATCTGGACCCGTCAAGCGACCAACGGATGCCGAACCGGCTACAAGGACGGGAGTCCGATGTAAAGATCCCGCGACGCGGGTTGCGTCATCGACAGCGAGATCCTCTTCTCGACGGTACTGACCCCTTCCCGTCAGAGCGTCTCGTCCGACATCGGGCGCAACCCGCGCAATCACCCCTGCCGCGGCGTATGCCCTTCGAGCCAGGCGCCCCCGACGCACTCGTACTCGGGCGCGTGGAGGCGACGGCGGCCATACAGCCGCACTCGCAGCAATAGCCAATCGCCTCTCGTCTGGGGTTGGTGCGTGGACACGTACCTCATGGAGGCGTGCATCTCACGCAAGGATCTGCGCGTCCGCTTCCTGCGCGATCTCGGCCGCAGCACAATTTTGTTTGTCGGCCACGACTGCCTCCGATCTCCGTATGCCCAATCGAGCGTCACGGGCTGATGCTTCTTGCACGAGCTCGCGGTGTGTCCGCGCGCGGGGGCCTACTTTCGCTGGGATGGACAGGCTCGGGACGCAGGCTCTACTCGGGCGCTCAGTACCTTCATCCGCTCTCACGACATCGCAGGCATCGTCGCGGCCCCGCCGGTGCCGGTCGAGCAGCGCTCGCAGCTCATGACACAGCTGCGGGACGCCGGGAGCGCCTGCACCGTGGGATCGCGGTGTGATGATTCTGGCGCAGAAGCGTTGCCCAGATTGACGCGATCTCGCCCTGTTACCGCTGCGCTGGTGCACGCTCTTCTGCTGCCTTGAGCCCTCCAGCCGAGGCCATGTCGTACGAGATTCTGCGGTGTCGTCCGATAATCGTGCTACGGTTCCGGTATGACCTTCCAAGTCCAGACCAGGCAGTCCTCGAAGGATCGGGTGCCGGCCGTTGAGCCGGGGGAGGCGATCGTCTACGAGCGTTACGGAGAGGAGAAGACGGTGGCCATGAACCCCGACGACTTCCATCGTCTCGTGCAGCTCGACGCCGCGCTCGACGAGATCGCAGCCTCCGACCACATCCCACTCGACGACTTCGCGCTCGAGGGACTCCTCGAGGAAGCACGCCCTCAGAAGCAGCCGATCGAGAATGCGGCCCAGATCAAGGCCCTTCTCGGCTTGTGAGCGGCCGACTAGACGGGCAGATCGTCGGAAGCGTGCGCTGGGCAGTGGCGCCCTATGCGCCCGCGTCGCCATTCCGCTTGTACTCCGTCGAGCGCGAGGCACTCCAGCTCGACGATGTGGAGCCGTTGATCAAGGCCGCTAGAGAAGGCGGCGATGCTGAGTTCACCTACTTGATCTCGGCCAAGGCGCGCCCCGTTCTGGTCCTCACTGACCCCGAACGCAGTGAGTGGAACGAGGTTCTCGCTCTGCGGCTGCGACGCTTCTCGACAATCCCCGATCTTCAACGCCAAGAGCGCATCCGCCAGCACGAAGAGCCCCTCTACTTCCATCTCGACCCGAAGCGGTTCAAGCTGCCCGAGGAGAACGCAGTTCTGATCCCGGCCGTTGTCCCAATCGGCTTCAGCGCGATCAGCTCTGAAGCGCCGATCGGCGTCCTCAACGAAAACGAGATGCGCGTCGTCGGCGAACGCCTGGTCCGGCACTTCGACTTCGACGTCCGGTCACTCATCGAGCAGCGGATACACGAGCTGGTTCGCCGGCGGCAGCAGAGCTAGATCCAGAGAAAGCCGAGCGCTGGCCCGATCGGGGCATCCCCAAGCCACGCGTCGCTCACTCTCCGCCCCAGTCGAGCTCATCAACCCTCTCGAGGACATCGAGCGCGGGTCGTCACGAACCGTCCGTCTAGCCTGCGCACGCACCCTAGGTGAATGCATCGCAACGTGGTAGATGTGCTCCGTGGGAGCTGGCTTCGATGCTTCTTGGGCCTGATGCTCTTTGGTGTCGTCCTGACGAAGCGCGCCACCGGCCTACGTGGGCCCAGTGGGGGATCGTCGTGTTCTGGACAGCCATTGCAGCGCTCATCCTGAGTTGGTTTCTTGAAGATCCAGGCGAAGGCGAGTAGCTGCGGTGGCTCCTTACATCCCGGTCTTGAGTGCGAACAACGATTCCGATCGACGCGCTTCCCGATCAACTGATCCGATCGAAAAGCGCTGATTAGCAGAAAGAGTGGAGGCGGCGGGAATCGAACCCGCGTAGCGTTCCCGCCGCCAGAGCCGAATAGCGCCCTCCGGCTAGCGCCGCGTTCGCTCCGGCGCCGTGGATACAACCGCCGATTACGAGGCGCGCATCATCGGCCTGGGCAATTCGGCTGGGTCACCGTGGGCGCGTTGGGGTCGTTCGGCGCTTGGACGAAGACAAACAACGTGTTGGCCGAGCGGGTTTCTGCGCCGATGTCCCAGACGACGCTGTCTGCGGGAACGGTCTGCGGCTCGCTCGAATAGCCACCGGTCACACCGCCGGGCGCGTTCTTGCCGCTGGTTTGTACCGGCTGGCTACCCCAGTGCTGGAAGCGCCACTCGATCTGATAGCCGTTCTGATGCAGGACGGTCTCTGCCTGGCCGGCGGTTTGTCCGATCAGGTTGCAGGCGAGCGTGCTCGCCGCTCCGGTTGTGAGCGTCGGCGGGCTGGGGCTGATCGAAGCGCCGTGCAGCGGGCCGAATCCGATGGCACCGGCGGTAGCGAGGCTCGCGAAGGCCAGCACCGCGACGCCTGCCGTTGCCGCCGCCAGCATTAACGGACGAGATCGGCGCGGGCGCGGACGGCGCCTCAGGCTGACCGGCTGAACCCGCTCAAAGGGCGCGAGTAGTTCGCGAACGATGTCGTCGTCGCGTTCCAGGGCGATTACACGGTTCATGTCTCTCTCTCCTCGTCGGAATGGTTGGGCTCGCGTCCAGCGGCGCGGATGAGGCGGCCCTTTGCCCGCGCCAGCCGCTGACGAACGGCCTCCGGCGTCCGGCCAGTCATGGCGGCAAGTTCGGTCGCCTCGAAACCGTGCAGGTAGCGAAGAATCAGAAGCGCCCGGTCCTCCGGGGCGAGATGACGCTCAAGCAGGTCACGCAGGGCAAGCAGTTCGAGGTCGTCACGCTCGCTCGGCTCGGGACGTCGGACCAGCCGCTCGAGAGCAGCTCGTAGGCGACGACGTCTACGGAGCGCCGCGAGCGCACGATTGCGCGCGATCCCGAAGATCCAAGCTTCGGGATTCGCGATCTCGCCAAGCTGATCGCCGCAACGGAGAGCCTCGTAGAAGGTGTCCTGGAGTAGATCCTCGGCAAGCTGCCGGTCGTGGACCATCTGAGCTAAAAAGCGGCCGAGACGGGGCTCACACGCGTAGAAGAGGCGCTCGACAGCCTCGCTGGTGTACTCCGACGACGGCCCAGCGGTATCACGCTCACGCCGCCCCGTACTCCGCGGCGCGTCGAGCTCCTCGGCGAATTCCTTCATCTACAAGTACAGGTGCCGACGACGGGTGAAACGTGACTCTATGCCGACAGTCTCGTTCTCAGTCCATTGGAGGGTCGAACACGTCGAGATCGTCTTCGAGCCACCCTGAGTAGAACCAGACGAGCTTCCGCTGCAGCTGCTGTGCGCCGCGATGGGCAAGCTGAGAAACGCGCTGGCCCTCGAGAAACGCATGGTGGAGTGTGACCGGCATGTAGAGAAGCGCGACGCTCTCAGGCATCGAGAACTCGAGCTCGTCGACGTCGAGCGGCGGGAGGTACAAATAGTTGATCAGGTGGTCGAATCGTCGTAGGTCGTCGAGCGCCGTCTCCTTGACGAGGCCTCGCTCGACGAATTCCGAAAGCGGCAACACCGGCACAAGCGTCCGAACCGGGTGCGCGTATCCGCCGGCACGTTGCGCGCCGAGCGAGCAGCTCGGTGTGATCAACACCGCTGGTCCGAACTCGAGAGGACCGCTCAGGAAACGGCGATTGCCGCCGCTCTCCTCGTCGACGAGCATCTCGTTGGCCGGCGGCGGATACGCAAGCGGCACGTCCCGGAAAAGGTCGCCCTGGCTGAAGAGCTCGACGCGGTCGCGCTCGTAGTAGTCGGCGTCCGGAGGTCGTTCGGGTCTCGGCGACATCGGCGGGCCAGCCTATCGGCGGACTCGGCCGATTCTCGTCAGCCCTACTCGGTCGCGTCGCCGAAGACGAGGCGTCCGCTGCGCTTGCGGCCCGTGTTCACAACCGGCCCCTCAGTCGCCGGAGCGAGCTGCTCGAACATCTCCGTGCGGAGCCGCTCGACGTCCTGGACCGAGAAGCGTCGGTATCCGCTGCCCGGGAGGCGGACGGCGTGAAGGATGCCGCGCCCCTCCCAGTTGCGGATGGTGTTCTCGTGCACGCCGAGCGTCCGGGCGGTATCGCGAACGTTCAGAAGCTCTCTGGTTGCCATTGGTGCGGACTATAGCTCTGATTGGTGTCTTTGTCGAGTATGTGGACTTTGTTTTCTCCTCCGGACCATCGACAAACCCCGCAGCATGCTTGAGCAGCCGGGGGAACGAATCAACAGCTCCGGACGCCGAACGGAAGAACGAGCCGCGACCGGCGCTTGTCTTTGACCAACACGTCGACCGATACACAGCCAGGGCCAGCAACGATGAAGCCGCCGTTGAACGCGGGCTTTAGCTTGTCCGTCTCGTGCCATCGGCAGGCATGGAAGGTCACTCTCCATTCGCCATCCGAGACGCGGTGGGACCGCTTGGCGAATTGAGACGGGTCGTAGAGGAGGCCGAAGCGGTGCCGTTCAGGCTGGGGAACCCTGACCGTGGCCGTTGCCCCCGAACTGACGAGCACGAGGACTTTCTGCGCCCGATAGCGGTTTCTTGTGCCGGATACGGGAGCCAGCGATGAAGACGACCAGTGCGCGAATCGTTTGGCTTGGACGAACGCGACCGGTCCCGCACCGATCGCGCCCTGACGCCAGTTCTTGGCGATGCCCCCATAAACCGCAGAGCCGCAGTCGCGCACATAGGTTCCGGCCAAACGGCGAGGCGCATCCGCTCGCGTCGAAGGGAGCGTGCTCGACGCTGGCGGACCGTTCGCTCGGTGACTACCTCCACAGGCAACGCCTGCTGAAAGAGCAACCGAGATGAGAACGCCGAGCGCGAACCCAAAGCGCCTACTCATATCGCACCCCAATACGTCCGAAGGCCGTTGCGAGGTCCAGCTGAGCTTAGTAATGCAGCACCTGGCTTGCCCCGAGCCGCGTCTACTCGCCAGGACCTCAGCGAGACGCAGATGCATGCGTGTTAGATCTGCGCGAGCCGCCTTGTGGCGGCGAGCCCCGGAGGTGACTCTGCAGATGCATGCTCGGTTCGGCCGTGGCCTTCCGCCGGTGAGTGTCCCTCCGGGGCTCACCTGGTTGA
>JAICME010000145.1 GCA_025929425.1 Thermoleophilia bacterium
ATCTTCGTCGACGAGCTCGACGCGGTCGGCCGCCATCGCGGCGCCGGAATCGGCGGCGGCCACGACGAGCGCGAGCAGACGCTGAACCAGCTGCTCGTCGAGATGGACGGTTTCTCGGTCAACCAGAACATCATCCTGATCGGTGCCACCAACCGGCCGGACGTCCTCGACCCTGCGCTGCTTCGCCCGGGCCGCTTCGACCGGCAGATCGTCGTCGACCGTCCCGACCGGCTCGGCCGCCGCAAGATCCTCGAGGTCCACGTCAAGGGCAAGCCCCTCGATCCGGAGGTCGACCTGGACAGCCTGGCTACTGCGACTCCGGGCCTGACCGGTGCCGAGCTCGCCAACCTGATCAACGAGGCGGCCCTCCTGTCCGCTCGGCGCGGCCGGAAGACGATCGGCGAGGCCGAGCTCGAGGAAGGCGTGATGCGGGTGATCGCCGGGCCGGAGCGGAAGACGCGCGTCTTCTCGGAACTCGAACGCAAGATCACCGCCTACCACGAGATGGGGCACGCGCTCGTCGGCCACTTCCTCGAGCACACCGACCCCGTCCACAAGATCTCGATCGTCAGCCGCGGCCAAGCGCTCGGCCTGACCGTGTCGCTGCCTACCGAAGATCGATTCCTGACCTCGCGCTCGGCCTTGATGGACCAGCTCGCGATGATCCTCGGCGGCCGCGCGGCCGAGGAGCTCGTCTTCAACGAGATCACGACGGGCGCCGCGAACGATCTCGAGCGGGCGACCGCGATGGCGCGGCAGATGGTCACGCGTCTGGGAATGAGCGAGAAGCTCGGCCCGCGCGTCTTCGGCTCCGACCCTCACCAGCCGTTCCTCGGGCGTGAGCTCGGGGCCGAACCGTCCTACTCCGAGGAGATGGCACAGGAGATTGACGAAGAGATATACCGCCTGATCGACGACGCCCACCAGCGCGCCGGGAAAGTCCTGCTCGCCCACCAGGAAGCCCTGCACGAAATCGCGGCGATCCTGATCGAGCACGAGACGATCGACAAGGAGCAATTCGAACGGCTCCTCCACGGCGAACCCGCGAACAACGTGCTCGCAGACGTCACGCCGCCCAAGCCGACGAGACGCGCCAAGACGCAGCCCGCGCGCACACGCAAATCGAGACCGCGCAGAGCTCCACGGGCAACGCCGCTCCCCGGCACGGCAGCCGCACGCGCCGTCGACCCCGACGAGCTGGCCTGATGAGCGTCGCTGCCGAGTCGGCGCAAGAAGCCGACGCGCGCCGTGGTGCTCGGCACGAGCTCGGGAAAGGACAGTGGTGACGAGGGGCGTGAGGTGTCCGGCCTGCGGCGAGTTGACCGAAGTTCCCAGCTGTCCATCCTGTGGCGCCGACCTCTCTACCGGAGTCGGCGGTTCACGTGGGCACCTTGCGGTTGATCGCGGCCAGATCCGGCGCGACCAGGATCAGACGTGGTCGGATCGCGACCAGACCGCGAGTGATCAGGATCAGACGTGGTCGGATCACGACCAGAGCGCCAGCGAAGGCGATCAGCGAAGCGCGGACGAGGATCAGCACGCCGCCGACGATGATCTCGCGGCCGGCGGCGATAAGGCCTCCCACCAGCGGAGCGCTCTGGCGCGGGAGCGGTCCGCTCGCGACCGTGCCGTCGTGTCGGCCGTCCGGGAGGAGAGTGCGGCGGCGCGGCTGCAGACGGCGGAGGAGCGCGATCGGGCTGCGGCGCTCCGTGATCGTGGCGCGGCTGGCCGTGATGAGCTCGCTCGTCTGCACGATCTGGAGGCCGACGAGAACGCGACTCGGGAGGACATTCTGTCGCGCTCGCGACGCGACCGGGCGAGAGCGGCGGCCGATCGAGCAAAAGCAGCCGACGACCGTGCCCGGGCGGCCGCCGACCGGCAGGAGGCAGCCCATGAACGCGCTGAGGCGCTCCGGCAGCGGACGGAAGCTGCAGACGACCTGAAGTTCGCCGCCACCGATGCGTTGACGGGTGCGTGGACGCGCCGACTCGGTCTTGAAGAGGTGTCCCGCGAACTCGAGCGCACACATCGCACCGGAGCCTCGCTGGCGCTCGCGTTCATCGACGTCGACGGCCTCAAGCAACTCAACGACAGCCAGGGCCACCTGGCCGGCGACACCCTGCTGCGACTCCTCGGTGAGACGCTCCGCGCGAACGTCCGCCCCTACGATGTGATCGTCCGCTACGGCGGAGACGAACTCATCTGTGCGATGCCGAACCTCAGCGCGTCCGAAGCCAGGACACGCTTCGAGAAGATCGCGGCACTACTCACGACTGCTGATGCGAAGCACTCGGTCACGTTCGGCCTCGCCGAAGCCCAACCCACCGACACTCTCGAAGAGCTGCTCGCTCGCGCCGACGCAGACTTGCTCCAAGCCCGACGCTCCCATCGCGGAAACGGCTGAGCGGCCCGAGACGAGCCCGTTCCGTGGCCCACTCGTGGCCCAAACGCTGCTTCCACGATCTACGCAACCATGCCGTGCGGATCCACCTCGAGGGCCAAAAGACCCCGCAAATGCCATAGATTGACGCCGTTCATCGGCAGACGCCGCTGTACCTGAAGCGATCTGTCACGCCATCGTCTCGAGCTCAGCGATCGCGTATAGACCCCAACGAGCCTGAGCGCTTCTGGCCAACCTTCTGCCTGCGCTTCTGCTCATGCTTCCGCTCGGATTGTTCATGCTTCTGCTCGGGTTGTTCAACCTTCTGCTCGGGTTCTCAGGCCGAGCGGCTGAAGTCTCTTCGGCGCGGCATTGCATCGCGACCCCGCGCCAGGCCGCCGTCCCGTAGAGAAACGCAGCGCGGTTGCGCGGCGAGGACGAGAGAGACGCAACGCTCGGCTGGGCCGGCGTTTCCCAATGACCCCCGAGCCGTGCGCAGGGCGGCTCGTCCACGGGCCGCCCCTTGGTGCGCACGGCTACGGGGAGGGCGTCCAGGACGCGACGATGTTGCCTGCGGTGTCGCGGCCGGTGATGGATGCGAGTTGCGATCCGGGTGGAAGCGCGCCGAGGAAGAGATGTTCGGCGATCGGGAGTGTCGTGGTGCTGCCGTCCGTGAGCGTCACGTCCAGGGTCGTTTCCGATCCAGTCACGGAGCCGACGAGGACCGTGTAGGCCGGGTGGCTTGCGTCGTTGTAGGTCCGTGGGTCGATCGCCGCGTCGTTGCTCGTCGTGCAGGAGCCGGTTCCGATCGCACCGTAGTGAGCGCCGATGTCGGACTCCCAGCCGGCGAACCAGCAGGTCCCGCTTCCGTCGGTTTCGGGTGCCGCCCAGAGATCGAGCGGGCCGTCGGAGGTCTGCAATTGCAGAACACCGTGCGCCTTGCTGGCGTCCGCATCGGTTTCGTTCACAATGTTCCCGGTCCAGGGGTTGATGGTCACCCGGTGGTAGGAGAAGTTCTGTTGGATGACCTGCGGCGCAGGCGTCCCCTCGAAAGCGCTCACCGCTGCCCAGGCGGCCGGCGCCAGCACGAGTGCGGCGACGACTGCGACTGCGACTGCGTAACGGCGGCGGGAGCGGCGGGCGCGGTCGAGGACGTCGCTCCAGCTCCCCGCGTCCCGCTCGACCGGGACCAGCTCGTCCAGCAGATGGTTGAGGTAATCGGTCATCGACGTGAAGCCTCCTTCATTAACGCCCCGCGCAGTGTCTGGCGCGCGGCGGAGAGAGTCGCGCCGACGGTGCCCGGGCTGATGCCGAGCGCCTGCGCGATGGTCGTGTAATCGAGATCCGCGTAGTAGTGGAGAAAGAGCACCTCGCGCTGGCGCTCCGTCAGGAGCCCCAACGGGAGTCCGAGATCCTCGGCTCGCGTCGCGAGCGGCTCCCGCACTTCGACCTGCCGGGCGCGTCGCCGCCGCGCATCGCGAGCCGCATTGACCACGATCCGCAACAGCCACGCTTCAAGCTGTCCCTCGCCGCGAAACCGCCTCCGCTTGCGAATCGCCTTGGCAAACGCCTCCTGTACAGCGTCGCGGCCCGACTCCTCATCGCCAGCAATCGCGACTGCGGCTCGCCTGTACTCCTGCAGCCGCTCCCTGTAGAGCGCCTCGAGCTCCTCCAGCATCACCCATATGACGCTAGAGGACAGCCCGATTCTTTACGCGCCCCGCAATCTCGCTGCGGAGCCCTCGCCTGGGCCAGCGTCCGGGAGTGAAGCCTCAGCGTTGCCCGAA
This sequence comes from Thermoleophilia bacterium, assembly GCA_025929425.1. Lineage (GTDB taxonomy): Bacteria > Actinomycetota > Thermoleophilia > Gaiellales > Gaiellaceae > Palsa-739. The sequence goes on from JAICME010000145.1 coordinate 4,168, forward strand.
TCGCCGGAACCCGCCCGCGGATCAGGTGGCCTCTGAGGCGGCGGGCAGCGGCGGGGCTTTCGCCGGCAAGAGGGGGTCGGGTAGCCGGTTTCCCAGTCGCAGGAAGCCGGCTCCGGTCAGTGCCAGCGCCAGGGCGCCGCCCCACCAGATGGTGTCGGGTGAGGTTCCGAGCAGCATGCCGCCGACCGCGGGGCCGAGAGCCACGCCCGCCATGAAGCTGAGCTGGTAGAGCGACATGTAGCGGCCGAGCAGATGAGGCGGCGCGATTTCCGCAACTAGCGGGCCGAGCACGATGAACTGGCCACACTCGGCGATTGCGATCAGGATCGCGACACCGGCCAGGACGGTGGTAGCGGCGAGCGTCGATCGCGTCTGTGTTGCGGGCAGGACCGCGAGCAGGCCGACCGCGAATATGGCGCTGGTGGCGGCCAAAGCGTGTGTGCGGCGCATCCGCGCGACCACCCGTGTCGCGGGTACCTGCGCGACGACGATGAAGAAGGTGTTGATGAAGACGACGACACCGATCCCGACGGGCCCGACAGGTGTACGCGCCTGCGCAAACGGCGGGAGGATAAAGGAGAAGAACGCGCCGCCGATCAGCACAAGGGCGAGGTTGCCCGCGATCAGGGCGAGCAAGAGCCGATCCCGAGCAACAGCTCGGAAACCCCGTGCGCCCTCACTCGCCGAGGGGGCATCCGCGGGGCCCGGATCCGAGATCCAGACCAGCACAACCAGCGCGAAGGCGACGAACGTGACTGCGTCGAAGAGGTAGAGGCCCTGGAACGCCTGGAGGTGATGATGTGCGGCCGCGACGATGAAGCCAGCCGCCGTCGCGCCGAGACCGAGACCGAAGTTGCCTGTGACTCGTCGGAGCGCGGTCGATGCGGCGCGCAACTCCGCCGGGACCAGGGTCAAGGTCAGGACCTGGCCGGCGGTTCCCACCAATCCGAAGCCGGCGCCGCCGACGGCCGAGCAGACGAAGCCCTGCCAGGGACGGTCGACAAACGCCAAGCCCCCGTAGCCGAGTGCGTTCACGACATTGCCCACGATCAGGATCCGTTTCGCACTGAAACGATCGAGGAGCGCACCCGAAGGGAGCGTCACCACTGCGGCAGTGCCCATGACCGTCGCCAGCACCAGCCCCGCGGTCGCCGTCGAGAAGCCGCGGCCCGCGTGGAGGTAAATGATCTCGAAGGGAAGGATCAGTCCGGTGCCGAAGTAGTTGAGCGCGTTCCCGCTCTGAAGAACGACAACGGGCCTCGGTAGGCCCGTACGCCAAACGGCGAACACACCGGCGAGCGCGCTGCCCCAACGTCGCTTCTGCATCAGCTCATCTCCAATTCGCGGTTGTACGGACGTCAAAGACACCGCGATGCCGCGAAACGGACCGCGGTCCGTTTCCGACGAACCTGGTGTCATTAATGCGATGAGCGTCGATCTCGAGCGGGCCAAGGGAGGCGACGAGCGCGCATTCGCATCGCTGGTCGAGCCGTTCCGGCGCGAGCTCCAGCTGCATTGCTACCGGCTGCTCGGCTCCGTGCAGGACGCCGAGGATCTCGTCCAGGAAACACTGCTCGCCGCCTGGCGCGGGCTCAACGGCTTCGAGGAACGCGCTTCGCTGCGCTCCTGGCTCTACCGGATCGCAACCAACCGGAGCCTCAACGCAATTCGCGAACGCGGGCGCCACCCCGCCACGGAGAACACCATGAGACCGTCAAAGACCCGCCGCGTCGTCGAGCCCAGCTGGCTCGAGCCGTACCCGGACAGCGCACTTCCGGATCCCGCCCCCGGACCTGAAGCACGCTACGAGCAGCGCGAAGCGATCCAGCTCTCGTTCATCGTCGCGTTGC
>JAICME010000197.1 GCA_025929425.1 Thermoleophilia bacterium
AAGAAGAAGCTCTCGCAGCACCTCCAGGACTGGGACGATGCGCCAGGTGCCACGAGCCGGCGTGTTCGCCGGCCGTCTAGCACTACTGTGTCGAAAACTTGCGCCCTCGACGGAGCTGAGGCTTTTGGTCGAGGATGGACTACACGATGGACTCGGGCGCGAGGCGCCGGCTTGAAGGCTTCTTCACCCAGGTTGGCGACGTCCTGGCCAACGTGAAACGGCGAGCATCCTTCGCCACATACGCGTTGGGGCTGCTGTCCGATGGCGAGCGCAAGAGCATGGAGCCGATCGCGGCGCGTGCGTGCGCGAGTCCGGACAAGACCGATGCGGTCCACCAGCGGCTGCAAGGATTCATCACTGACTCGGAGTGGAGCGACCGCAGCGTACGCCGAGTCGCGGGTCAGCATGCGATTTCGGCGATGACCAAGCGGGAGCAGATCTCGACCTGGATCATCGACGACACGGGATTCCTCAAGCAGGGAAGGCACTCGGTGGGGGTGCAGCGGCAGTACACCGGTTCGGCCGGCAAGACAGCGAATTGCCAGGTCGGGGTGAGCCTCAGCGTCGCGACGCCCACCGAGCACGTCCCGCTCGACTTCGAGCTTTACCTGCCGGAGAGCTGGGCCAACGACCCCGCGCGCAGGAAGGAAGCGCGGATCCCCGACGACATCGTGTTCAAAACCAAGCCCGAGTTGGCGCTGGACATGATCCGGCGCGCCGTCGAGGACGACGTGCCGTTCGGTGTCCTGCTCGCCGACAGTGGCTACGGGGACTCCAGCAAGTTTCGCGAGGAGGTCCGCTGGCTCGGCTTGGACTACGCCGTTGGCGTCCACGCACCGACGAAGGTCTGGCGCGCCGATCGCTTCGACTGCCGGCGAGGCAAGCCCATCAGCGTGCTGGATCTCGGGCTCGACATCCGCAAGCGCGGCGGCTTCCGTCGTGTCACCTGGCGCGAAGGCACCAAGACGGAGCTCTCCTCGTTCTTCGCCGCTCGGCGGGTCGTACCGTGTCACGACGACAGCTGGCATGTGGCCGAGCGCGAGGCCGTGTGGCTGCTCATCGAGTGGCCTGACGGAGAGAAGCAGCCGACCAAATTCACCTTCGCTACCCTGCACCCGAACACGACCAAGAAGAAGCTCGTGCGGATCGTCAAGGAGCGATATCGCACCGAGCGCGTCTACGAGGACTTCAAGGGGGAGTTGGGTCTCGACCACTTCGAGGGCCGCCGCTTCCGAGGCTGGCATCACCACGTCTCCGTCGCCCTTTGCTGCTACGCCTTCGTCGTCGCGGAACGCGTTCAGCGCTTTTCCCCCCAGACCCGACGGCAGAAAACGGCCGACGCGGTCGCGCGCGCGGCCTGAGCGTCACTTCGACGATTCGTTCGCCACCGCGCGACTCGCCATCGCCCGTGTCGTCGCCGGCTGGCTCCCTCGCTGTCCGCTCTGCCACCACCGACGGCTGCGATCACGCGCGAGCCCTTCCTTCCTCTCGCTCAAACCACCTCTCTCGCGCCGCAAATGATCTCTTCCGACACAGTAGTGTTAGGGAGACCATCGTGCGGCGCATGTCGTGCCCGCGGCGGTGGCGGAAGGCGAGGCGTTCGAGATCCTCGCGGAAGCGCTTGAAGCAGTACGACTTGTTCCGCATCCCCTCGGGGGTCCAGTGGCTCTTGCGGCGGAGAGCGTCCTCCGGCGGCA
>JAICME010000133.1 GCA_025929425.1 Thermoleophilia bacterium
CTCCACCGGCAACTCCCTGACCGCGTTCACGACCAGTGGCCGCTACCTGTGGCGCGTCACCGCCGGCTACTACGTCTACTCCTCCCCCGCGGTGGCGGACGGCGTCGTCTGCTTCGGCTCCTACGACGGCTGGTTCTACGGTGTGTCGGCCGCGACCGGCCGGGTTCTCTGGCGCATCGCGACCGGCGGACCGATCTCGGGAGCCGCCGTGATCGTCGCCGGCGTGGCCTACGTCGGCAGCTTCTCGCACCGCATCATCGGCGTGGACGTTCGCAGCGGCCGCACCGTGCTGAGGTTCCCGCACGGCGACTACGTCCCGGTCTCGGGCAACGGGATGCGGCTGCTCCTCAACGGCTTTTCGCGCATCTACGCCGTCGAGCCGCGGCACTCCCAGCGTCGCCGGCTCGCGCGCTAGAGCCGCTTCCTAAGAGTGCCCTCATGCACGTCGGCTATCGTCGCCACTCGTGACTACGCCTGCTCCCCCCGAGCGCGGCTTCGACCCGGAGGCCGAGCAGGAGGTCGACTTCGCGAAGTACGTCCGCCTGCTCGCCGTTCGCTGGTGGCTGCTCGCGGCGGGCGTGGTGGCGGGAGCCGTGATCGGGTATCTCGTCTCGCTCGGCGGGACGCAGGTCTACGAGGCCACGGCGACCGTCTATCTCGGCCAGCCGTACACGCCGACCGGCGGGGCTCTGGTGCAGAACCCGCAGACGAATCCGTCGGCCGTCGGGACCGTCGTCCAGTCGCAGGCAGTGCAGAACGCGGTGGCGAACCGGTGCAAGACGAAAGCGGCGGCGTTCGAGCATGGGATCTCCACCCAGGCGATCGCGACCGGCGCCTCGGCGAAGAGCGGGGCTCAGATCAATCCGCTCGTGAAGGTGATGGTGCAGGCGAAGAAAGGGAAGGTCGCCTCCTGTGCGGCGAACGGCCTCGCCGATGCGGTCGTGAAGGCGCTCGGAACCTATTCGGCGCAGAAGATCGCGAATCTCAAGTCGCAGATCGCCCTCGACAACGCCCAGATCAAGGCGGTTCAGGCGGCGATCGGCAGTGCGAGCCTGTCCGAGACGATCAAGCTGATCGTTCAGACGCAAATTCGCAGCTACCAGCAGGACAAGACGACGAACGCGCAGCTCCTCCTGCTGGCGAAGGGCGTCGAGTCGCCGAGAGTCTTCACTCGCGCGGCCTCCCACAAGATCACCGCGCGCAGCCGGCGCAACACGGTCGTCATCGCGGCCCTGATCGGCCTCATCCTCGGCGCGCTCGCCGCGCTTCTGTGGGACACGGTCGTGCCACGGCTCGCGCCGCGGAACGGCGACTAGTCTCTCCCCGTGTTCGAGGGGAAGCGCGTCGGAGTCGTAGTCCCCGCGTACGACGAGGAGGCATTGATCGGCGCGACGCTCGGCGGCATCCCGCCGCTCGTCGACCGCATCATCGTCGTCAACGACGGCTCATCCGACGGCACGGTCGAGGAAGCGCAGGGAACCGGCGATCCGCGCGTCGAGGTGGTCTCGCACGAGCAGCGCGGCGGCGTCGGCGCGGCCACCGTCACGGGCTATCGCCGCGCCCTTGCGGAGGGGATGGACGTCGTCGTCGTCATGAACGGCGACAACCAGATGGATCCCGAGGATTTGCCGAAGCTCGTCGCTCCGGTCGCGCGCGGCGAGCTCGACTACGCGAAGGCGAACCGGCTCGCGACCGGCCAGGCGTGGCAGCTGATCCCGAAGACGCGCTTCTTCGGCAATGCGATCCTCTCGATGCTGACGAAGGTCGCCTCCGGCTACTGGCATGTCGCCGACTCGCAGTCCGGCTACACCGTCGTGGCGCGCGAGATGCTCGAGCTGATCGACCTCGACCATGTCTACACGAACTACGGCTTCCCGAACGACATGCTCGTCCACCTCAATGTGTGGAATGCCCGGGTGCGCGACTTCCCGTCGCGCCCGATCTACGGCGTCGGCGAGCGCTCGAACATGCGTTACCGCCACGTCGTGCCGCGGATCGCGTGGCTGCTCGTGCGCGGCTTCTTCTGGCGGCTCTGGGAGAAGTATGTGAAGCGCGACTTCCACCCGCTCGTCTTCTTCTACGTGATGGGATTCATCGCGACGGCCGCGGGCGTTCTGCTCGGGCTCGTCGTCGTCGGCTACCGGATCGCGGGCTACTCGATCCCGATCGCGACCGTCGTCCTCGTCGCGCTGCTCGTGATCTCCGGCCTCCAGTTCACGCTCTTTGCGATGTGGTTCGACATGGAATCGAACAAAGACCTCAAATAGCTCAGCTAGCCTTGCCCACGTGCCAACGGCGCTAGTGACAGGAGGAGCCGGATTCCTCGGCTCCCACCTCTGTGAGCAGCTGCTCGAGCGGGGACACCACGTCGTTTGCATCGACAACCTCGTCACCGGCTCGCTCGCGAACATCGAGCACATCCGCGACGACGGATTCCGCTTCGTGCCGCACGATGTCTCCGAGCCGATCTACATCGAGGAGCCTGTCGATTTCGTCTTCCACTTCGCGGCGCTTGCGAGCCCCGTGGACTACCTCCGGATGCCGCTCGCAAGCCTGAAGGCCGGCTCGTACGGCACGCACCACGCGCTCGGGCTCGCGAAGTTCAAGCGCGCCCGGTTCGTCCTCGCGTCGACGAGCGAGGTCTACGGCGATCCGCAGGTGCACCCGCAGCCGGAGACATACTGGGGCCACGTCAACCCGATCGGCCCGCGTGGCGTCTACGACGAGGCGAAGCGGTACGCCGAGGCGCTGACGATGGCGTACCACGGCCAGCAGGGCGTCGACACGGCGATCGTCCGGATCTTCAACACGTACGGGCCGAGGATGCGCCCGAACGACGGCCGCGCGGTCTCGAACTTCATCCGCCAGGCGCTCGCTGAGGAGCCGCTCACGATCTACGGGGACGGGACGCAGACGCGGAGCTTCTGCTACGTCGACGACCTGATCCGCGGCATCGTCGCCCTCGCCGAGAGCGGCGAACATCTCCCGGTCAACCTCGGCAACCCCGACGAGCGGACGCTGCTCGAGCTCGCGGAGCTCGTGAAGCGCGTCACCGGCGCGTCGAGCGAGATCGTCTTCGAAGCGCTGCCGGTCGACGATCCGATGCAGCGCAAGCCCGACATCACGCGGGCGCAGCAGATCCTCGGCTGGGAGCCCGAGGTCCCACTCGAGGAAGGGCTCTCCCGCCTGCTCCGCGAGCAGGGCCGCGAGCCGATCACGATCTGAACGAGCACAGCCTGGGCACAGAGCCGCTCCTCGTCCGCACTCTGCGGCGCGAGCCCGCCGAGCGCACGCCGGTGTGGTTCATGCGGCAGGCCGGCCGCTCGTTGCCCGAGTACCGCGCGCTGCGGCATAAGCACGGCTTCTTCGAGATCGCGGGAACGCCGGACCTCTGCGCAGAGGTGACCCTGCAGCCGGTGCGCCGGCACGGCGTCGACGCGGCCGTGCTCTTCGCCGACATCATGTCGCCGGTTCTCGGGATGGGGGTCGAGGTCGAGCTCGTCGAGGGGGTGGGCCCCGTAGTGGAGGAGCAGATCGACTCCGCGGCCGCCGTGGAACGGCTCCGAGTCGCTGCCCCGGAGGAGTGGGCGGCGCCGATCCTCGAAGCCGTCCGGCTCGTGCGCGCCGAGCTCGAGCCCGAGCAGGCGCTCGTCGGCTTCTGCGGCGGGCCGTTCACCGTGGCGGGCTATCTCGTCGAGGGCAGGCCGAGCCGTGACTTCGTCCGCACGAAGACGCTCATGTACCGCGAGCCGGCGACGTGGCACGCGCTCATGGAGCGGCTGACGGAGCAGTTCGCGCAGTACGTCGCCGCGACCGCCGAGGCGGGCGCCGACGCGATCCAGCTCTTCGACTCCTGGGTGGGTGTGCTCACCGTCTCCGACTACCGCGAGTTCGTCGCGCCGTATTCGGCCCGAGTGCTGGCGGCGGCCGGCGTTCCGACGATCCATTTCGGAACCGGCACCACGCCGCAGCTGCTGGCCGAGATGGCCCAGGCGGGGGGGACGGCGGTGGGAGTCGACTGGCGCATCCGGCTCGACGAGGCGTGGACGGCGGTCGGCGAGGGGCGCGGAGTGCAGGGCAACCTCGAGCCGGCGGTGCTCCTCGGACCATGGGAGCGCGCGGAGGCCGCGGCGTTCGACGTGTTGCGCCGTGCCGGCGGCCGCCCCGGACACGTCTTCAACCTGGGTCACGGCATACTCCCGCAGACCGACCCCGCTGTCTTGACGCGCCTCACCGAGCTGGTGCGCAGCTACGGTCAAAGCGTATGAAGGCGGCTGTCGTGTTGATGGCGTACGGCTCGCCGGAGCGGCAGTCGGACGTCCCCGCCTACTACTCCGACATCCGCGGCGGCCGGCCGATCGCGCCCGAGAATCTCGCCGATCTCGTCGAGCGCTACCGGCGGCTGGGGATCGAGGACTCGTCGCCGCTCAATGCGATCACCGAGCAGACCCGCGCCGCGCTCGAGGACGAGCTCGAGATGCCGGTCTTCACCGGGATGAAGCACTGGACGCCACGGATCGCGGACGCCGCAGAGGTGGCGCTCCAGTCCGGAGCCGAGGAGATCGTCGGGCTCGTGCTCGCTCCGCATTACTCCGCTCTCTCGATAGCCGGCTACCGCGAGCAGCTCGAGCGCGCGCTCGGCGGCCGAGCAACACTGCGCTTCGTCGAGAGCTGGCATGACGAGCCCGGCTTCGTCGAGCTCCTCGCAGATCGTGTGCGCGGCACCGACGCCCACGTGGTCTTCACGGCGCATTCGTTGCCTGCAAGGATCCTCGAGCTGGGGGATCCGTACCGAGAGCAGCTCCTCAAGACCTCCCGGCTGGTCGCCGATGCCTCCGGAGTGAGCGACTGGAGTTTCTCCTTCCAGAGCGAGTCGCCGACCGGCGAGCCGTGGCTCGGACCCGACATCCTCGACCACCTCGAGTCGCTGCGAGGGCAGGGCGTCGAACGAGTCCTCGTGTGTCCCGTGGGCTTCGTCTCGGATCACCTCGAGATCCGCTGGGATCTCGACGTCGAGGCGCAGGAGAAAGCGGCCGAGCTGGGAATGCAACTCGAGCGCATCGATATGCCGAACGCCGATCCCACCTTTGTCCGCACGCTCGCCGGGATCGTCCGGCGCGCCCTGGCCGTACCGTCCCCGGCGTGAGCTCGCGCACCTGTCCCGATTGGCCGGAGCTGATGGAGATCGCTCCGGAGCTCCAGTTCAAGCACTACACGGTGGCCGAGGCGAGGCTGCCGGCCGACGCGCTGATGCAGATTCCGGACATTTCGCTCTCCGACGTCGCCATCTGCTGTGATCTGGAGCGGCACGTCTTCTACGCCGCGCACACGGAAGAGAGGGTGGCCGAGGCGCTGCGCGCGAGCCACTGGTTCGAGGTGCGCGGCTGGGTCGCCGCCGGCAGGCCGGGCGCGCTCTAGGCGAAGACCTCGTTCGGGAGCGACTCGCCTCGGCCGAAGGCGAGCACGTTGTCGACGAGCACGCGGGTCATCGCCGCCCGTGTCTCGACCGTGGCGCTCGCGACGTGCGGCGCCAGCACGACGTTGGGAAGGCCGAGTAGGCGCTCGGGCACGTGGGGCTCGTTCGCGAAGACGTCCAGCCCGGCCGAGATTCGTCCCGACACGAGCTCGTCCACGAGCGCGTCCTCGTCCACGATCGCGCCGCGGGCCGTGTTGACCAGCGTGGCGCCGTCCGCCAGCAGCGCGAGTCGTTCACGTGAGATGAGGCCTCGCGTCTCCGTGGTCAGCGGCACGTGGAGCGAGACGACGTCCGCGGTCCCGAGCAGCTCCTCGAGCGCAAGCCCGTCGCTGCGGCGGTGGTGGACGACACGCATGCCGAACGCCTCGGCGCGTCGGGCGACCTCCGTCCCGATCCGGCCCATGCCGACGAGTCCGAGTGTCGAGTCGGCGAGATCGCGGCCGAGCAGCTCCGGTCGCGCCCAGCCGTCGCGCCAGCGCAGCTCGCGCACGAAGCGGTCCGACTCGACGAGGTGGCGCCGGCACGCGAGGATCAACGCGAGGGTGAGATCGGCGACAGCGGCGTCGAGCACGCCCGGCGTGTTGGTGACGACGATCCCGCGTTCGCGACACGCGGCGACGTCGACGGTGTCGTAGCCCACGCCGTAGTTTCCGACGAGCCGGAGGTCGGGGAGGAGGTCGAGCTCCTCCGGGCCGACCGGGACGACCGCCGCGACGAGCACGTCGACGCCCGGCAGCGGCTCGGGCGGCGGCCACCCCTCGAGCAACTCGACTTCCGGCAGCTCGTCCCAGGCGGGGCCGGGGAATTGCTGGGTGGCGACGATCCTCACGCCCTGAGTATCTCCGCGAGCGGCCGCGTGTTCAGGACGTTCGCCGCACTCGCCCAGCCGCGCCGCGCCGTCGTCACCGCGAGCCGCATGTTGCCGAGCCCCTGCACCGAATGCGCGTCGGTCGAGCAGACGACGGGAACGCCGGCCTCGACCGCGAGCCGCACCTCGGCGTCGCGCAGGTCGAGCCGGTCGGGGAGTCCGTTCGTCTCGAGCGCCACGCCGGCCTCGAGGGCGACCTCGATCGTCCGCTCGAGATCGAGCGCGTTCGGCGGCCGGTGGTTGAGGATCCGCCCGCGCGGGTGGCTGAGGCAGCGGACCGCGGGATGCCGC
>JAICME010000068.1 GCA_025929425.1 Thermoleophilia bacterium
ACCGCTGAAAGCATCTAAGCGGGAAGCCCACCTCGAGATGAGAGCTCCCATCCCCTCGAGGGAGTAAGGGCGGTCGGAGACTACGACCTTGATAGGCGGGACGTGTAATCGCAGCAATGCGTTCAGCGGACCCGTACTAATTGCCCGAGGTCTTGATTTGAACGCCGGTCGAGTCGCTATGGAGTTTTGAAGGCCTGCACGACTCGTGCGCCTTTGACAGTTCGGCGGTCATACCGGTAGGGAGACACCTCTTCCCATTCCGAACAGAGAAGTTAAGCCTGCCAGGGCCGATGGTACTCGGAGGGCAACCTCCCGGGAGAGTAGGTCGCCGCCGATTATTCCGTGAAAAGAGCCGCGAGAGCGGCTCTTTTCGTTTCCGGGCTCAGGCGGCGGCTTCGTCGTGGATGCGGTCACGCCATGCGGGATCGAGCTCACGAAGCCGGCGGACCCGCTCTGTGATCGGAGGGTGTGTGTCGAACAATCGGGCCGGCCAGTCCGCTGCGAAAGGGTTGATCGTGAACAGCGGTTCGGTTGCCGGGCTGCCCTCGAACTCGACGAGCTCGGCAGCCTGCTCGAGCCGGGCCAGGGCGTCGGCGAGCCCGTGCGGGGAGTCGCACAGCCTCGCGGCGTAGCGATCCGCCGTGAATTCCCGTTTCGGGGACACGAGCAGATGGACGCAGGCGGCCGCAACCGGGCCGAAGACGAAGAGCAGTCCGCGCTGGAACCAGCCTCCGATCCTGCTCGCTTCCAGCGTGACCGCGGCGGCGACCGCGGCTGCTGTCTGAATCTGGACGTCGTGTAGTCGCACGTGGGCGATTTCGTGGGCGAGCACGCCCTCGAGCTCGGCGGGCGTGCAGGCCGCGATACAGCCCGTGCTCACGGCGAGCGCGGAGCTGCGCACGCCGCGTCCGGTAGCCGCGGCGATCGGCAACCCGTCCGGGAAGAGATAGAGCCGCGGCTTCGCGATCCCGGCCCGGGCGGCGAGCCGCTCGACCGACGAATGGAGAAGCGGCGCCTCGCCCAGAGGAAGCTCGCGCGCTCCGAGCATGCCGAGCACGACCCGGTCGAACGACCAGTACGCGCCGGCGGCCACGAGGAGCGCGCAGAAGACGAAGATCGACAACCCCTGCACGTCGCCGAGCAGCCAGCCTACGAGGGCGAATGCGCCCGTGAGCGCCAGCACGAGCAGCCAGGCCTTGACGATGTTCCGGGCCGCGAGAAGCACGCCGCCGCCTAGCGGTCTTCGCCGCTGTCTTCCTGCCCGTCGTCCTCGAGCAGACCGCGCGGCGGCCAGTCCTCGTTCTGCGGCGCGTCGCAGCGGCTCGAGCAGTGGAGCGACGCGATGTTCTGGAGGGGGACGAGGATGTGCCCGTTCAGCTCGATGTGCGCCACCTCGTCGACGTAGCAGTACGCAGTGAGGACGCCCTCCTGGTACTCGCCGCCGAAGAGCGCCACCTCGACCTGCTCGCCCTTGTACTTGCTCGTATAGTCCTCCACCGCTCGGAGCGTAGCCCACGCGCGGTCAGGACCTTCGCGTGCTCCAATCGCGCTCGGCTTCGGCCTCCATGCGCTCCAGTCGCTCGTAGTAGTCGGGGAACTCTTTCATGTGCGCGAGCGCGATCTTCCCCGTCACGATCGGGTCGTCGCCCGTGACGTCGGTCTGCGGATCATGCGATCCGTGCTCGAACTCCACGTCCATTCCGTGCCGGAACTGCTCGAGATCGAAACGGCTCCAGTCGACGCCGATCTCGTCGCCGACACGTTGAGCTTCTTCGGTTGCGGTACGCCGGGTCTCGGTCACGTGCTCGCCTCCTTAGAGCATGTCGTCGGGCCTACTTCATCTTGCATGGAACGCGCCGTTCTCGTAGGTGCAGAGCCAGCGGCCGCAGTTCTCCACGACCGGAAGCGCCATTCCCAGTGCCGCGGTCTGGACACGGCGCATGGAGCCTCCGTGCGTGAGCACGAGGACGCTGCCGTCTCCGGGATGCCGCTCCGAGATCCGCTGCAGCGCTCGGAGGATCCGCTCCTGATGTGCCTCGGTCGACTCGCCGGCGAACTCGACGCGGTCGCGTTCGACCGCGGTCAGCCCTTCCCAGGTTCCCCAGTCCTTCTCTCGCAGGTCGGGATCGAGTTCGACCGGTAGCCCGACGCGCGCTCCAACGATCTCCGCGGTCTCGCGAGCGCGGGCGAGGTCGCTCGAGTAGATCGCCTCGAAGTCCTCCGTCGCAAGCTCGTCCGCAAGCCGGCGTGCCTGCTGTCGGCCGAAGTCGCTCAAGGGCCGGTCGGTCTGACCCTGGAGCCGGCCGTCGGCGTTCCAGTCGGTCTCGCCATGGCGAACGAGCAAGAGACGCGTCACGACTGACTACGCTAGCCAGCCATGGATCTCGGTCTCGCGGAGTGCATCTGTCTCATCACCGGCTCGACCGGCGGGATCGGCCTCGAGACCGCGAACCTCTTGCGCGCCGAGGGCGCTACGGTCGTGACGACGGGTCGCAGCGGCGGCGACGTGAAAGCCGACCTGTCCGAAGCCGGCGAACCGGAGCGCGTGGTCGAGGAGACGCTCGAGCGGCACGGACGGCTCGACGTGCTCGTGAACAACGTCGGCTACAGCGAGATCCGGAAGCTCGAAGACGTGACCGACGACATCTGGCAGGCATCGTTCGAGATCAATCTCATGAGCGCCGTCCGGGCCACGCGTGCAGCGCTGCCCGAGATGCGCGAGCGCGGCGCAGGGACGATCGTGAACGTTTCCTCGACCGCCGCAAAGCGGCCGTCGACCGGGATGCCGGACTACTCGGTCATGAAGGCGGCGCTGCTGTCCTTCTCCCGGCTCGTCGCCGACCTGTACGCGAAGGACGGGATCCGCTGCAACGCCGTCACGCCCGGGCCCACGGCCACCGGTGCGTGGCTCGGCGAGGGTGGCCTCGCCGACCAGCAGGGTGAGCGGGACGAGGTGCTGGCGAAGGTGGGCGCCGGACGCCCGCTCGGCCGGCTCGCGCAGCCGGAAGAGATCGCCGCGGTAATCGCGTTCCTCTGCTCGCCTCGGGCGAGCTACGTCACGGGCGCGGCGTGGAGCGCCGACGGCGGCACCGTCCCGATCATCGTCTGAGCCGTGAGCGAGGCCGGTCGGGCCCATCGTGTGTGGGCGTGGTTCCAGGACATCGAGATGGACGAGGGCGTGTTCGACGAGCTGGGTGGCGACTTCGAGCGGGAGCATCCGGTCGCGTGCTCCCGCGTCGGCGAGGTGGAGTCGCGGCTCTTCTCGCAGCGGGCCGCCGTCGACTCGCAGTCGCCTGGCTCGGCGCCCGAGGACACTGATCGGGCCACTTTCCCGTCCACCGACAACCGGGCTAGGCTGGCCTGACGATGCCGGAGATCGCCGGACAGGTCGCAGACGGCTTCGCCGACGCGATTCGCGAGCACGAGGAGCGGTGGCTCTCGTCGCTCGCGGTGCGCTCCTACGAGACGCGCGGGCGTGAGGTACCGGAGGGGGAATGCCGCCTCAGGACGCCGTTCCAGCGCGACCGCGACCGGATCGTCCACTCGAAGGCGTTCCGCCGTCTGCGCCACAAGACGCAGGTCTTCGTCGACCCCGAGGGCGACCACTTCCGCACCCGGCTCACCCACACGCTGGAGGCGGCCGGGATCGCGCGTGGTGTTGCACGCGCGTTGCGCCTGAACGAGGACTTGACCGAGGCGATTGCGGTCGGGCACGACGTGGGCCACCCGCCGTTCGGCCACGCCGGCGAGCAGGCGCTCGACGCGCTGCTGCGCGAGCGCGGCGGCGCCGGCTTCCGCCACAACGAGCACTCGCTGCGCGTCGTCGAGCGGCTCGAGCGGGAGGGCCGGGGACTCAATCTCACATGGGAGGTGCGCGACGGGATCCTCAAGCACACGGGCCCGGTCGAGCCGGAGACGCTCGAGGGACGCATCGTCCGGCTCGTCGACCGCGTCGCGTACATCAATCACGACATCGACGATGCGGTGCGCGCAGGGCACCTCGATCCCGCGGAGCTTCCGGCCGAGCCGATCGCGCTGCTCGGCGACAACGGCTCGCGCCGCATCGACACGCTCGTCCACGACGTGGTCGAGAGCTCGGCGCGCGCGGGCGACATCGTCCAGAGCGACGAGATCGGTGAGGCGATGCTCGCGCTGCGCGCCTTCATGTTCGAGCGCGTCTACCTCACCCAGGATCACGGGCCCGCCGACGTCGCCGTCCGCCGGATCTTCGAACAGCTCGTCGACGACCGCGGGATGGACATTCAGGACGCCACCGACTACCTCGCCGGGATGACCGACCGCTTCGCCCTCGCCTACGCGGCCGAGCTCGACTGATGGCGCGGATCAAGGACGAATCGGTCGAGCGCGTCAAGGCGGCGATGGAGATCCTGCCGCTCGTCGAGGAGGTCGTGCGTCTCCGCAAGGCCGGGAGCACCTACAAGGGGCTGTGTCCCTTCCACCAGGAGAGGACGCCGAGCTTCACCGTCTCGCCCGGACGTGGGACGTTCAAGTGCTTCGGCTGCGGCGAAGGCGGCGACGCGATCACGTTCGTCGAGAAGACGGAGAACGTCGACTTCGTCGGCGCAATCGAAGCGCTGGCACGTCGCTTCGGGGTCGAGCTCGAGTACGAGGAGGCATCGCCCGAGCAGGAGCAGAAGCGGCGGCGCGACGACCGGCTCCGCGCGCTGCTCGAGCGCGCCGCGGAGTTCTATGCGCGCGTGCTCTGGGAGTCGGAGGCGGGCGCAGGAGCGCGCGAGTATCTCGCGTCGCGCGGTCTCGGCGAGGAGGTCTGCCGCGAGTTCCGGTTGGGTTACGCCGTCCAGGGATCGGCGTTGACGAAGCGCGCAACCGAGGAGGGGTACAGCCGCGATGAGCTGCTTGAGGCCGGTTTATCGAACCGCGGAGGCTATGACTATTTTCAGCGGCGGCTCATGTTTCCTCTGGCCGATCGGCGCGGTGCCATTGTCGGTTTCCAGGCTCGGAAGCTGTTCGATGACGACCCTCTTCAAGGGAAATACGTCAACTCCCCGGAGAGCTCGCGATTCACAAAGGGAAATCTCTTGTACGGCTTGGATCTGGCTCGGCAGCCCATCGCAAAGGAAGACCGGGCCGTCATCGTCGAGGGAAACACGGACGTCATCGCCCTACGGCAGTCCGGATTCCTTCCGGTGGTGGCCTCAATGGGAACTGCTCTCACTGAGCCGCAGCTGAAGGATCTCGCGCGGCTCACGCGGCATTTGTACTTATGCCTTGACTCGGATACAGCCGGAAGCGAAGCCACCCTGAGAGGTATGGATCTCGCCACACAAGACAGGTTCGACTTCAAGCTGAAGGTTGTGACGCTGGCGGAGGGGACTGATCCCGCTGATGACCCTGACGCCTTCAAGGCACAGATCGCGAAAGCTGTCAGCTATCAGGTCCATAGAGTCAATCTCGAGTTCACGCGAGCCCGTGATCGTGAGAGCGCGTTCGCGGCGATCCGCTCCTTCCTCACCTCGCTACCCGACTCGCCCGAGCATCTCGAGGCGATCCGGGTCGCCGCCGACCTGCTCGACCTGCCCCCCGAGACGCAATCCGGGCTCGCGCCGGCGCGCGGCAGCGCCCGCACCGCAGGTGTCGTCTCGCCGCGGCTCCTCGACGTCGGCGCACGGCTCGAGCGCAGCGCGCTCGCCGGCGTGGCAGACCATGAGTCCCTGCTGCCCGACCTCGAGCTCCTCGGGCCGGAACACTTCGACGACGAGCTGCACCGGCGCGCACGGGCGTATCTGCTCGGACAGGAGGCGGCCGACGGCGACCTGACCGCGCTACTCGCCGAGCTCTACGCGCTGCGCGACGAGGAGGAGATCACGCTCGACACGGCGAGCCAGCTCCTCCTCCGTTTGCGGGAGCGGAGGCTCGAGCGAGAGCTGGCAGAGGCCGACGGCGAGCGCCTCGTCGAGCTCCAGCAGGCGCTCTCGAAGCTCCGCGACGAGATCAGAGCGTTCGTCTAACGCCCCGCTACACTGGGCGCCGCCAATCCCCGGTAGCTCAATTGGCAGAGCATCCGGCTGTTAACCGGAGGGTTGTTGGTTCGAGTCCAACCCGGGGAGCTCACGACGCCACGGGCGCGGCATCAGTGGATCCCCCGATGACCCAGGCGGCGCGCTCGTCGATCCTCGATCTACGATGAGCGTCGAGCATCCGATGCACGTCGTCATTGCGGGCGCGGGAGTCGCGGGGCTCGAAGCAGCGCTCGCACTGCGGGAGCTCGCGGGAGACCTCGTCGCGGTCGAGCTCGTCGCGCCCGAGGCGGAGTTCCGCTACCGGCCGCTGTCCGTCGCCGAGCCTTATGGCTACGGCGAGATGCGGCGTTTCCCGCTCGATCGCCTCGTCGAGGCGACGGGGGCAACGCTGCGCACCGGCTCGGTGTCCGCGCTCGACGCCGACGCGAAAGAGGTGACGCTCACCGACGGCACCACCATCGGTTACGACACCCTGCTCGTAGCCACCGGCGTCGGCGCGCGCGAGGCGGTTCCCGGTGCCGTGACCTTCGGTGGGCCCGGCGACCGCGAGGCGCTCGGCGCCCTCCTCGACCGCGCGAAGGCAGGCGAGGTGAAGCGAATCGTCTTCACGCGGCCGCCGACTCCGCTCTGGCCGCTGCCGCTCTACGAGCTCGCATTCCAGACCGCGGAGCGCCTGACCGCCGAGCTCGCCCGCGGGATCGAGATCGTGGTGGCCACGCCGGAGCCGGCGCCGCTCGAGCTCTTCGGCCGGGCGGCGAGCGACGAGATCGCCCGGCTGCTCGAGATTCGAAGCATCGAGTTCAGGCCGCACGTCGTGCCGCTTCGCTGGGAGGACGGTGCGCTGCACCTGGCTCCAGGTGGATCGCTCGAGGCCGACGCCGTGGTCTCGCTGCCGCGCCTCGTGGGCGAGCCGATCGAGGGGCTACCGCAGGACGAGTCCGGCTTCGTCGCCACCGACGAGCTCGGCTGGGTGCTCGGATTGAGCGACGTCTATGCGGCCGGCGACATCACCGACTTCCCCGTCAAACAGGGCGGAATCGCCGCCGAGCAGGCCGACACGGTTGCGAGCGCGATCGCGGCCGACGCGGGCGCGCCCGTCCGCCCGCGAACCTTCGAGCCCGTCCTGCGGGGCCTGTTGCTCACCGGGATGTACCCCCGCTACCTCCGGAGCGAGCACGAGGGGCGGGCCTCTGCCGTCGACTCCCAGCCGCTCTGGTGGCCGCCCGCGAAGATCGTCGGCCGCCACCTCAGCCCCTTCCTGGCAGAGCAGCTCGGGCTGGCGGTCGATGTGCCGCCTCCTGCGGGGCACGCCGTGCCGGTCGAGGTCGCGATCGACACGAGCGACCACGCCAAGTGGGCTCGGGTCTGACCCGCTCGTAGTCCCGCTCCCCGAACGTGAGGGAGGCTACGCTCCTGCCGCGTGCCGGATCAGCGTTCCCGATTCGACGACCTCCTGCGGCGCCTGGGCGAGATCACCGACCTCCGGCGCATCTCGGGGCTGCTCTCCTGGGATCACGAGACGAAGATGCCGCCGCTCGGTGCGCCTGCGCGGGCCGAGCAGAGCGCGACGCTCGCGCGCCTTACGCACGAGCTCGGCACGTCGGCCGAGCTCGGTGCCCTCCTCGACGAGCTGAGGGATCTGGAGGAGAGCTCCGACCACGATTCGTTCGAGGCGAGCGTGATCCGGGTGGCTCGGCGTGACTACGAGAAGGAGCGCCGCATCCCGGGCGAGCTGCGCGCCGAGATGAGTCGCGCCGCGTCGCTCGGCTACCGCGCGTGGCTCGAGGCGCGTGCGGCCGGTGACTTCGAGATTCTCCGGCCCAATCTCGATCGTCGGATAGCGCTCGTGCACGAGTACGTCGCCTGCCACGAGCCGTTCGACGATCCCTACGACGTCCTCCTCGACGACCACGAGCCCGGCATGCGGACCGCGGATGTCGCTGCCGTGTTCGCCCGCTTGAAGGACGAGCTCGTACCGCTCGTCGCCGGGATCGGCGAGCCGGTCGACGCCTCGTGCCTCTACGGAGACTTCCCCGCGGAGCACTTGCGGCAGTTCTCTCTCGCGGTGCTCACGTGCTGGGGGATGGACGACCGGGCGTGGCGGCTGGACGACACCGTGCACCCGTTCGCAGTCGGGCTCTCGGGCTCGGACATCCGGATCACGTCGCACTTCGACGGCGAGAGCCTCATCGGGCTCCTCTCGTGCCTGCACGAGTTCGGGCACGGCCTGTACGAGCACCAGATCGACGAGCGGTACTCGCGGACGCCGCTGCACGACGGCGCGTCCTCGGGCTTCCACGAATCGCAGAGCCGGCTCTGGGAGAACATCGTCGGCCGCGGGCTTTCGACGTGGCGCTTCTTCTACCCCCGTCTCCAGGTGGCGTTCCCGCAGCAGCTCGAGGATGTTCCGCTCGACGTCTTCCACCGTGCGCTGAACCGGGTTGCGCCCGGAGTGAGCCGCATGGATGCCGACGAGGTCACGTATCCCCTCCACATCGTCCTGCGCTTCGAGCTCGAGCGGGCGATGCTCGCGGGAGACGTGACGCCTGCCGACCTGCCGGAGGCGTTCGCCGCGAAGCTTCGTGAGTACCTCGGAGTGGAGCCGGCCGGGGTGGTCGACGGCGTTCTGCAGGACGTCCACTGGTCGGACTCCAACTTCGGCTACTTCCCGACCTACGCGCTGGGAAATGTCATCTCGGTGCAGCTCTGGGAACGTCTCATCCGCGACGTGCCCGACCTCGAGCAGGAGTTCGAACTTGGGAACTTCGCGCCTCTCCGCGAATGGCTGCGAGAGCACGTTCACCGCTGGGGACGGGCGCTCACGCCGCCGGAGCTGCTCGAACGTGCGGTCGGCGGCCCGCTCGACGCGGAGCCGTACCTCGCATATCTGCGCTCCAAGGTGGCAGCGCTCGAGTCGAGTTAGGTCCGGTTCGACGGCCTTCGCTAGACTCGCGACGTGGGCTGGCTGTACATCGCCTTGCTCGCGGTCGCTGTGGTACTGGTCGCGGGCGCAGAGTGGCCGCGGCTTGGGGAGCGGTTTGGAGTCGACTCGCGCCGCCGCAGGCACCGGGCGCGGCGGAAGGCGAGTCTCCGTGTCGTCCGTGACGACGAGGCGGACGAGTTCGCGGCCAGCGTCGAACGGGATCTCGCGAATCTCCCGACCATCGACGACCGCGAACGCCACAACGGCTAGCGCCTGAGCGTCACCGTCGCGTGCAGTACGCGCGTGTTCGGAAGCACGGGGCCGACGTCCTCCATGTTCTTCGTCTCCTGGTGGTCCGAGGCGGTGACCAGCACGGAGTACCTGCCCGCTCCCAGGCCCTTCGAGCGGATGGAGAGCACACCGCGCGAATAGGTGAAGAACGGGAACCGCTTTGCTCCAACCCTCACTGCGAGCGACTGGGGGTCGACTCCCGAACCCGAGTCGCGGATGGCGAAGCGGATGGGCCGTCCGGCGATCACCGATCGGCTGAGAAGCTGGATCGCCGGCGGCGTCGTGTCGTCCACCCAGAAGCGGAACCGGAAAGCGCCGGGCTTGGCCCCGGTCGGCGTGTCGAACACGAACTCGTACCGGCCGGGATCGGGCAGCACTGCGGCGACGACCGGTTCCGCACGGGCGAACTCCTGATACGGGTTGAGGCTCGTCGGCAACGCGGTGTAACCGACGAGCCGGTTCTCGTCGCTGTCCGCCACGAGGCGCGGAGAGACGCGGACGCCCTTCGCGTGGCCGACGATGACGACGCCGAAGTTAGCGACCCGCCGGCGAAGTACGAACCGGAACACCTGCTCGGGCCCTCCCAGCCGGGTGGGGACGCCCTCCGAGAAGCCACGCTCGGGGTAGCGGTACGACGAGACGCGGGACGCCTTCCCCTTCGTGTCTCCGCTGTAGAGACCGGGCTTCCGGAGCGTCCGGTGCGGGTCGAGGCCGAGCCTCGGCACCTCGACGTGGAACCAGAACGCGATTCGCCTCACGTCCGATCCGCGCGTGAGGACGACGAAACCGGCGGCATCACCGGAGATCGCCGACCTCGAGACCGCGGCCCGGACGGCGAGAGTCGTCCCCGCGACGAGCGTCGGCACGAGTGGGCTCAGCGTCGCGCCGCGCGGCATCGACTGGGCGTCGATCGAGACGTTCCAGGGCGCGCCACCGCCTCCCGCGTCCGTCGTCGAAATCTGGGCTGTCTTCGAGAAGCCGCGGCGGACGAGTCCCCAGCCGAGCGAGGTCGGGCTAGTGAAGATCAGCGGCTGGTCGGCTCGGGCGAGGTCGATCCTGCCGCCGCCCTCGCGCAGCACGGGAACCTCGCCGGACGCGCCCGGCGGATGCACCGGCGCGCCGGTCGAGGCGAGCGCCGACTTCAGCTGTTCCACGCTCCACGTCGGGTGACGCTGGAGGAGAAGGGCTGCGGCCCCGGCAACATGCGGCGCCGCCATGCTCGTCCCGTCCAGCGGGCCGAACGAGTCCGGGGGGAGCGAGGAGACGACGTCGACTCCCGGCGCCGTCACGTCCGGCTTCGTCAGGAGCGAGACGGGGGTCGGCCCGGCGGACGAGAACGGCGCGATGACGTCGGGCTTCGTCCCGTCACCGCCGAGCGTCGACGCCGCGGCGGTGATCGCTGCCGGCGTATTCGCCGGGGAGCCGACCGAACCCAGGCCGGCGGCCTGAAAGTCGTTCCCCGCTGCCACGACCGGCACCACGCCGGCGGCCGCCGCGTTGTCGAGCGCCTTCACGACGATGTCGCGGCGCGGCTCCACCTCGGGCTCCCCGATCGACAGGTTGATGACGTTCATCCCGTCCGCCACCGCCTGGTCGATCGCCTTCGCGATCTCGGGCGAGTTGCCGTCGAGTCCGAAGCCCGGCGTCGGGACGGTCAGCGCCTTGTAGTTGCCGAGATATGCCCTCGGCGCGACACCCGAGATGAGCGACGTCCCCATGTCGACTCTCGTGCCGTAGTCGCCTGCGGCGATCCCGGCGACGTGGGTGGCATGGAAGGAGTTCTTCGGGTCGAAGGGCCGGCTTGCGTACTTCCAGGGCGCCGAGGGCGCAGGGAACGCGCGCGCCACGATGACCTTGGGCGTCGTGTAGGCGGTGTTTCCCTTCGGGAAGCCGGGCGGGTACGCGAAGCCGGAGGGGTTCAGGTACGGGTGCGCCTGGTCGATCCCGTCGTCGACGAGACCGATCTTGATTCCCTGGCCCGCGCTGGCGAGGTCGGGCCCCCAGAGCGAAGTCGCGCCGATCAACGTCGGTCCCGGGTTCGACCGAGCCGTCGCCGTCGCGGTCACAGCGTGAGAGGCGTCGCGCAGATCGTGGTACGTGACGGTCGGCCAGATGGTCGCGCCGGGCATCGCACGCAGTCGCGCGAGCTCGGAGGAGGGGAGAACGACGGACACGCCGTTGAGCGCGACGCCGTAGCGCCAGTGAACGTGGGCCGACGGGACGTCCACTGCGAGCCGCGCACTGAAGGCTCGCTGGGCTGCCGCGAGCGTGCGCAGATACGAGCCGGCAGCCGGCGCGGCGACATCGACGGAGTGCCTCCGTCCGGCCGCGCTTGCGAGTGTCCGATCCCGGCCGATCTCCGCTGCGAGCGAGGCGCCCGGGAGGGTCACGACGACCTCGACGAGCTTCCCCGCCGCTTGCGACGGCGCGGCCGTCCCGCCGTCCGCGAGCAGCGCGAGGGCGGCGGCGAGGGCGAGCGCGAGAGGAAGAAGAGAGCTCCGCAAGAGGCGGCATGGTACGGGCGGCGGGCCAAGTCGGTCGGAAGGGCCGCGGCTACACTGACCCTCCGCGCGGATGTGGCGGAATTGGTAGACGCGCACGGTTCAGGTCCGTGTGGGGGCAACCCCGTGGAGGTTCAAGTCCTCTCATCCGCATAACCGGATTCAGGGGGTCAGACACCCTCCGGACACCCTTCTGCACGGCCGCTGCACACGAAAAGCCGCCCGGAGGCGGCCTTCGTGGTTCGAGCCGAATGTCTGCTCAGCTACTCGCCGACGGGTGTCTTGAACAGAGAGGGCTAGCGCCGCTGCTGGCCGTATAGAGCTATCCCGTACGTCCTGACTTCGGGTGTCCACTCCCGGTGGGACGTGGTATTCGGAGGGCGTCTGCACGGTCGCCGACCCTGTCCGGGGCATGAGTGCAAGGAGAAGCACACCGCGCCAGCTAAACAGCAAAACAGGCACGAACCACCGGAAAGTCGTGTAACCCTTCCGCGTCCCGATCCGGTAGCCGAGGTAGAGCGGGCACGAGATACGCGACCACGATGGATAGCGCGTAGGCCACGTCGTAAACGCCTCCTGAGCGGGGCGAAGCGGCCAATAGGGGGGCTATCTCAGAGCGCACGGGCCAGACCTCCGAACCTCGTCGGTTCTGGACCCTACGCCGATTCGGGTCGAGCGGTTTGCGACATCACCCGTTCGGGGACGAATCGCCGTTCGTCGGGCTGCTGCAGGTCGAGGCGACCTCCGCCGGGCCGATCAATGGTTGACCTCGGGCTTCGGCCGCGCTAAGACGCAAAAGGGCGTGGAGCGATACCTGATCGCGCATCGTCAGCCACGAGCCGCCACGCGGCTAATAGCCCCGTGGGGTTTCAAGTCCTCTCATCCGCATAGGCAGATCAGGACTTTTCGGGAGTGTCCGCGGAGCCGCGTGGGTGATACTCCGCCCACGCTGTGAACTGGCGACGCGAACCGAAGGTTGTGCGGAGGAGCCTTCCCGACGAACGGAAGGCCCTGGCCGAGCGCTACACAATCGACGCCGAAGAGGCTGAGAGGCGCGAGCAACGCGTGCTGGAACAAGCGGCGCGCAGGGCCGAGGCGGAGGAGGCTGCTCGTCGGGCGGTGGAGGAGGCGGCGGCGGAGGAGGCTGCGCGCGAGGCTGCTGCGGAGGAGGCGTCGCGTCGCGCCGAGGCGGAGGAGGCTGCTCGTCGGGCTGCGGCGGAGGAGGCGGCTCGTCAGGCTGCGGAGGAGAAGGCCGCGGCGGAGGAGGCCGCGCGCAAGGCTGCTGCGGAGGAAGCCTCGCGTCGCGCCGAGGCGGAGGAGGCTGCTCGTCGGGCGGCGGAGGAAAAGGCTGCGCGCAAGGCTGCTGCGGAGGAGGCGTCGCGGCACGCGGAGGCGGAGATCGGTACTGCTACGGGTTCGGAGGAGGTGTGGTCGCCGTAGGATGCGGCGGGGGTGGCGGCTGGGTTCGATGCGGGGGGG
>JAICME010000025.1 GCA_025929425.1 Thermoleophilia bacterium
AGGCGCGGCTTCGCCAGCACGAGCTCCAGCTCGTCTTGCGCAGCGAGCTCCCACCGGCGGCCGGGGTCGCGGCGATACGGCTCGAAGAACGCGATCGGATCTCCCATGAAGTCGTCCAGGCCGCTCGTGTGATTCAAGAGCTGACGGATCGTGATGCCCGTGGCGAACGGCGCCGCGTCGCCGTCGAGCTCGAGCAGGCCTTCCTCGACGAGCCGCAGCACGAGTGGCGCGACGAAGATCTTCGTCACGCTCCCGATGCGAAACCGGTGCTCGGGCGTCAACGGCGTGCCGGTTGCGACATCTGCGACGCCGGCGGCCGCCTCGACGCGGCCCCTCGGGCCCGAGACGACGACAACCGCCCCGGTGACGCCGGTTTCGACCACGGCAGCGAGCTGATCCTGGATTTCTGCCACGAGGTAGCGTGAGCCCGTGTCGCCCGACTGGCCTCTCGAGACGAGCCGACTGACTCTACGCCCCTTCGTCGAGACCGACTTCGGCGCGGTCTACGCGATGCGGTCCGACCCCGAGGTTGCGCTCTATCTCTACCAGGGCCCACTCTCAGAAGAGGAGACGCGGAGCCGCCTCGAGCGGAACATGGCTCTGTCGGCGTGGACCGCCGAAGGCGATTGGCTGTCGGTAGCGGTCGTCGAGCGGGCGACCCGTCTCACCGTCGGCGATCTGGCGTTCCACTGGGTCAGCGAACGGGACCGGACCGCCGAGGTCGGTTTCGTCTTCGATCCACGGCACCAGGGGAAGGGGTTTGCGACCGAAGCAGCGCGGGCGCTCGTCGAGTGGGCGTTCGGTTTCGGAGGCTTCCACCGTGTCATCGGCCGCACCGAGGCTCGCAACGTCGCATCCGCCAGGGTGCTCGAGAAGCTCGGCATGCGCCGCGAGGCGCACTTCGTCGAGAACGAATGGGTCAAGGGCGAGTGGCAGAGCGAGCTCGTCTACGCGATTCTCGACCGGGAGTGGCGCGGGCTCTAGCGCTGCCTATTCTGTCCGCGTGACTGTTCGGAAGGCATCGCTTGCGCTGCTCGTCGCCGGCCTGGCGGCGGCCACGATCTCCTCCGC
Organism: Thermoleophilia bacterium; assembly: GCA_025929425.1. GTDB lineage: Bacteria > Actinomycetota > Thermoleophilia > Gaiellales > Gaiellaceae > Palsa-739. The sequence goes on from JAICME010000025.1 coordinate 1,072, forward strand.
AGCGCCCGCGGGATCCGCCGCACGTGCGCTCTACGTCTCCCCGCACGGGAGAGCCGGTGCGGCGGACGTCGACTGCGCGTCGGCCGGATATTCGAGCGTCCAGGCGGCGATCGACGCCGCGCCGGCGGGCGCGACGGTCGACGTGTGCCGCGGCTCCTACTCCGAAGACGTGGTCATCTCCGCGCCGCTCAAGCTCGTGGGTCAGAAGGGAGCCGTGATTCACGGAACGCCGACCGCCAACGGGATGTGCGACCAGAACGGGCCGTTCGGCCCCGGCAGCACGCCGTGTCTGGCAGGGATCACGGTCGCCTCGAGCGACGTCACGGTCCGGGGATTGACCGTGACCGGGGCGATCGGCGAGGGGATCCTCGTGACGGGCTCCCTCACAGGGCATTCGATCGGTCGCGTGCTGATCAGGGGCAATCGCGTGCTCGACAACGACGCGGACGGGAAGCCGTCGAAGGCGCACTCTCCGTACCCGCCGTGCAAACCGCACGGCCAGATTCCCGGCGACTGCGGCGAGGGCATCCACCTGATGGGCGTCTACGACTCGATCGTCAGCCACAACCGGGTCGAGGGCAACAGCGGCGGGATCCTGCTCTCGGACGAACTCGGCCCGACGTACGACAACAAGATCGGCCACAACTTCGTCACGGCGAACCTGTACGACTGCGGTATCACGGTGCCCGGGCACAACGCGCACGCGCTCGATGCGAACGGCAACCGCCAGCCGTCGGTGGCCGGCGTCTACGACAACGTGATCTTCCGCAACCGGATCACCGGCAACGGGATCACGGAGGAGGGCGCCGGCATCCTGTTCGCGAATGCGTCTGCGGGTACCGGCGCGTACGACAACCTCGTCTCTCACAACTACATCGCCGGCAACGAGATGGCGGGCGTGACGATGCACGCGCACGTGCTCCCTCCCGGGAAGTACGAGGACCTGTCCGGCAACCGGATCGTGGGCAACACGATCGGGCCGAACAACCTCGGCGGCGATCCCGACGCGTTCGAGTGCGCATTCCAGTGCCGCCCCCATCCCCTGCGGCAGACGACGGGCATCCTCGTCTTCGGGGCGGTGCCGCTCGACGTGACGATCGCGCACAACCACATCCGCCGCAACGAGTTCGGCATCTGGCTCGGGAAGGGAAAGATGGTGACCGCGAGCCTGAAACACAACCTGTTCCGGAATGTCGTGAAATCGGTGGTCCGGTCTCGCTAGGGCGTGGGGCTACGCTTGCGGCGATGCCGCGTGTCTCCATTCCCACGTACCACAGCTGAGCGATCGACTACGCCGAGCGTGTCTCGGTGGCGCTACGAAATCAGGAGCTGTGGAACCAGCTGCGTGACGCCGAGACAGCGTCGCGTCGGCCGGTCCCGGAGCGCCGCCGCCGGCGGTGGTTCGTCCGCGGATTGACCGGGGCTCGGCCGGCGGTTCGGGCCTGATCGGACCATGCCGGTGGAGGCGATTCATCTCGGGGCGCCGCGCAAGCCAGAGCTCTGGACCGTCGAGTCCGTGCGGGCCGTCGCCGGGAAGGGGCTCGAGGGCGACCGCCACTTCCACGACGAAGGGGCGCCGTCGGGCCAGGCGTTGACGCTCGTCGCCGCCGAGGTCGTCGAAGAGGTGGGGCTCGAACCGGGGGAGACCCGGCGGCAGGTCACCGTCCGCGGCGTCGACGTGAACGGCCTGGTCGGCAAGCGTTTCCGGGTCGGCGAGGTCGAGTTTCTCGGCGTGGAGCTCTGCGAGCCGTGCCGACATCTGGAGGCGATGACGAGGCCGGGGATCATCAAGGAGCTCGCCCACCGGGCGGGGATCAATGCCGACATCATCGTGGGCGGGGTCATCCGCATCGGCGACCCGGTGGTCGAGCTCTAGGCTCGCTCGATGACCGACACCGACGCCTTCGAGCATTCGACGCCGGAGCTGTACGACCGATACATGGGCCCGCTGCTGTTCGTGCCGTATGCGAAGCATGTAGCCGAGCGGGTGGCGCCTCTCCGGCCGGGCAGGATCCTCGAAACAGCGGCGGGAACGGGCATCGTCACGCGTGCCGTCAATGAGGCACTGCCGGCGGCGGAGATCGTCGCGACGGACATCAATCCGGCCGTCGTCGACTTCGCGGCGCAACACTTCGACTCAGAACGCGTCACCTTTCAGGCAGCGGACGCACAACAGCTTCCGTTCGACGACGAGAGCTTCGATCTCGTCATCTGCCTCTTCGGGGTCATGTTCTTCCCGGACAAGATCCGGGCGAACGAAGAGGCTCGTCGAGTCCTCCGTCCCGGTGGCCGGTACGTCGTAGCGACCTTCGCCGACCTCGATCTGAATCCCGTTCCGAAAGCCGCGGGTCAGGCCGTGGCGAGCCTCTTCCCGCAAGACCCGCGCTACATGGAACGAGGCCCCTTCAGCTACACGGACGCCTCAGCGGTCGAACGAGACCTGCGCGCTGCCGGATTCGAGGCGGTCGAGCTGGAGACGGTCGAGTTGTCGAGCCTGGTCTCGGCGCGCGACGCAGCACGCGGCATCGTGCTCGGCTCGCCGTTCAGGGGAGAGATCGAGCGGCTCGATTCCTCTGCTCTCGAGCGCGGCACCGCGGCGGTCGAGCGGGCGCTCCAACCCTGGGACGCGAGGAACGCGCCGATGTCGGCGCACATCGCCACCTCCGTCCGCTAGAACCATGTCGGTGCCGAACACGACGTGCCATATGTCCATCTCGCTCGACGGCTTCGTCGCGGGACCGGACCAGAGTCCCGAGAACCCGCTGGGCAAGCGTGGGAGGGAGCTCCACCTCTGGCACCTCGACGACGAGCGCGCCAACGAGGCCAACACGACAGCGGCCGGCTGGCTCATGCGTCCGCGCGGCGCCTACGTGATGGGTCGCAACATGTTCGGGCCGATCCGCGGCGAGTGGGAGGGGGACTGGCGTGGGTGGTGGGGGCCCGAGCCGCCGTACCACGCTCCGGTGTTCGTGCTCACCCATTACGCTCGCGAGCCGATCGAGATGGAGGGCGGGACGACCTTCCATTTCGTCACCGGCGGATTCGAAGCCGCCTACGCGCAGGCGCGCGAGGCCGCCGGGGAGGACGGCGTGGACATCGCCGGAGGCGCCTCGACGGTGCGGCAGGCGCTCATCGCCGGGGTCGTCGACGAGCTCACGCTCGACATCGCCCCGGTCCTGCTCGGATCCGGCGAGCGGATCTTCGACGGCGTCGAGTCCTTCGGCCTGGAGCCGGTCGAAGTGCTGCATTCGCCGCTCGCCACGCACATCCGGTACCGCCGGACGGGCTAGGGCCGCGGGGGCCCGCTCACGCTTACGCCCGGGAGATCGGTAGTTGTCCGAGCTGCACGTCAGCGCGCTCGCCGATGGGCCGAGGGAGGTGCTGAGCGAAGATCGTGGCGGGCGCAAAGCGCTGCAGTTGATCCGTCGCGGTGAATCCGTGGTGTCCTCGGGGAGGTGGTGTGTGATGGAAATGGCGAATAGAGCGCCGTCGATCAGTGTCGAGGGCGAGCTGGCGCCGCACCTGAGCCGCTGGCTGTGGCTCGTCAAATGGCTGCTCGCCGTTCCTCACTACGTCGTCCTCGTCTTCCTCTGGCTCGCCTTCTTCGTGTTGACGGTGATCGCGTTCTTCGCCGTCTTGTTCACCGGGCGCTACCCGCGTCGCATCTTCGACTTCAACGTCGGCGTGCTCCGTTGGACGTGGCGAGTCGCCTTTTACACCTTCGGCGCCCTGGGGACCGATGAATATCCACCGTTCACTCGTGCCGAGGCACCTGAGTACCCGGCACGACTCGAGATCCATTACCCGGAAGACCTGCGCCGCGGCCTTCCGCTCATCGGATGGTGGCTGCTCGGTATCCCGCAGTTCTGTATCGCCGGCATTTTCTCGTCGGTCGGATCGAGTCTTGGTCTGATCGACATCCTCGTTCTCGTCGCCGGCGGGCTCCTGCTGTTCAAAGCCAAGTACCCGAAAGACCTCTTCGATCTCGTGCTCGGCCTCAACCGCTGGGTGCTCCGTGTCGTCGCCTACGCGGCGTTCATGACCCGCGAGTATCCGCCGTTCCGAATCGACGTCGGCCCGCACGAGCCGTCCTTCGAACTGAACGAACCCAAGAGTCGCTGAGGAGGCAGATAGCGCCGTCTACTGGGTAAGGACGCGGGCCTTCAGGATCCGGTCGAGCTTCGGGAAGTGCTTGCGGAAGAAGGGCTCGCCCTGCTGTTCCATCTGCGTCTGCTCGCCGGTCGGCGTCTCTCCGTAGCCGCTGTAGAGGTGGCGCAACGTCGAGAAGCCGGTCGTGACGACCCCGAACGGGGCGAAGCCGCTCGAGTCGAGATTCGTGTTCGCGGCGAGGTTGACGAAGAGCTGGGTCGTCCGCGTGTTCGGGCCGGCGTCGGCGAAGACGATCGTCCCCTTCGCGTTCGTGTGCCGCACCGGATCGTCGCGAATGGTCGCGTTGTGCCAGGCCTTCGAGATCTTCGGCGTGCCGCTGATTCCCCACTGGACGACGAATCCAGGGACGACACGGAACAGGCGCTGGCCGTTGTAGAAGCCGGCACGCACGAGGTTGTAGAAGCGGTCGGCGCCGCGAGAAGCCCACTTTCGGTGGACGGTTACGACGAACGCGCCCTTCGTCGTCGCGAAGCGGGCCTTGAAGGTCGCGGGCGCCTTGGCGTGGAGCGACGCCGGGTGAAGCAGCGACGGACCTGAGGCTCCGGCCGTTCCGGCGGCCACCGCTACGGCGACCAGGGCGCCGAGGAACATCCGCTTCACTGCAAACGCTCGGCGAGGTAGCGAATCGCGAGCGGGTAGCGGTACTCGATCGCGCCGTGGCCGGCGTCGAAGAGCTCGAAGAAGACATCGGTGATGCCGAGCTCCTCGAGCTCCCGTCGAAACGCCTCGGCGCCGAGGTCGAGGAAGAACTCGTCCTGCGTGCCCGCGTCGATGTAGATCGCGCGCATGCTGCGGAGCGCCTCCGCGTGGCGCGGCGCCATCCGCACCGGATCCCACGCGAGCCAGCGCTGCCAGACGTCGTCGCGCAGCAGACCGGAATCGAGGTCGAAGGGGAGGTCGATCGAGCCGTCCTCGTTCGCCGAGTAGCACGCCGCCATCGCGTACGTGTTGACGAGCGGGTAGTCGGACTGCTTCGTGAATCCCGGCCGCGAGCGGAATTCCTCCCAGAACTTCTCGTACGACCCGTCGTACTCGTTCCGCAACGCCCGCAGCGTGTCGGGAAACTCGCGGAGGTAGCAAAGCTCGAAGAGGGCGTCGCCGGCGTGCGTGGCGAGGCCCCCGAAGACGTCAGGCCGCAGCATCGGGACGACCATCGCGCCGTAGCCGCCGCTCGACTTGCCCGTGAGGCCACGATGAGCGGGGCCGGGGAGCGTTCGGTACCTGGCATCGACGAACGAGACGACCTCGTCGCAGAGGTACTCGCAATAGCGGCCCGTGCCCGGCGAGTCGATGAACTGGGCCCCGCCATACGAGGTCCAGCAGTCGGCGAGGACGACGAGCGCCGGCGGGCAATCCTCCTCCGCGAAGAGGCGGTCGATGCGCTCGGGCGTGGTCGGACGGAAGGCGGTGCGGTTCCACCACATGTCGACCTGGCCGGTCATTCCCTGGATCAGGTAGATCGACGGGAAGCGACGGTCGGGCTCGGCGTCGTAGGCGGGCGGGACGTAGACCCAGAGCGGCCGGACGTGCGGATCCCCGAGCGGATTGTCGCCGAGGACGGCGCTCTCGATCTCGAGCGCGTCGAAGCGGCCCACCATCTTGCGCGACCACGGTTCCATCTCCGCCTTCTATCAGGTCGCGCCTGGCTACACTCACCGCATGGCCGAATACGGGACTATGCGGGTCAAGAGCGGTCTCGCCGAGATGCTCAAGGGCGGCGTGATCATGGACGTCGTCGACGCCGAACAGGCGAAGATCGCCGAGGCGGCAGGCGCCTGCTCCGTGATGGCGCTCGAGCGCGTCCCGGCCGACATCCGCCGGGACGGCGGGGTCGCACGGATGTCCGACCCGGACAAGATCCAGGAGATCCAGGAGGCCGTGTCGATCCCGGTGATGGCGAAGTGCCGCATCGGCCACTTCGCCGAGGCGCAGATCCTGCAGGCGCTCGAGATCGACTACATCGACGAGTCCGAGGTGCTGACGCCGGCCGACCTCGAGCACCACGTCGACAAGTGGCAGTTCACCGTCCCATTCGTCTGCGGCTGCACGAACCTCGGCGAGGCGCTGCGGCGCATCGCGGAGGGCGCGGCGATGATCCGCACGAAGGGCGAGGCGGGAACCGGCGACATCGTCAATGCCGTGACGCACATGCGCTCGGTCTTCGGCCACATCCGCCGGCTCGGCGCACTCCGCGAAGAGGAGCTGTACGCCGAGGCGAAGGAGCTGCGTGCGCCGTACGAGCTCGTGAAGTGGGTAGCGGAGAACGGGAAGCTGCCCGTCGTGACCTTCACCGCCGGCGGGATCGCGACCCCGGCCGACGCGTCGCTATGCATGCAGCTCGGCGCCGACGGCGTCTTCGTCGGCTCGGGCATCTTCAAGTCCGGGGATCCGGAGCGGCGCGCGAAGGCGATCGTCGAGGCGACGACGCACTTCCAGGATGCGGAGATCCTCGCGCGGGTCTCAGCCGGCCTCGGTGAGCCGATGGTCGGCATCTCGACGCAGACGCTCGATCCGAGCGAGCTGCTCGAGACGCGCGGCTGGTAACGGCCCACCGGCTCCGTCCGACGTGGGCAGGACGATCCCCGCGTGCACGAGCGCGAGATCGATCCGATCTGGACGAGTTCGAGCTTCCTCGTCTACGTCGGCGGGCTGACCGTACTCGGCGGCGGGATCGGCGCTCTCGGCTACCTCTCGACGCAGTACTCGGGGCACGGACAGGGCACGGCGTGGACGCTGCTCATCCTCGTGATCCTGTACGCGATCGCGCACGCGCTCCGCGTCCGCAACCGACCGCTCGCCGCCGGCATCTTCGCCTTCGCCTCGGTGATCGTCTGGATCATCTTCGTGGCCGTCCTCTTCGAGTGGTGGGGCTGGACGAACGGGTCGTTCGGCAACTTCCGCCACTGGTCCTGGGCGCGGCTCGCGTTCGAGTTGCTGATCCTCGCCGCGGCCTGGGACGACCGGCGCCGCTTCCGCTTCCCGTTCATCCGCGTGGTGTCGGCGATCACCGTCTGGGTCTTCGTCATCGACGTCCTCACGAAGGGCAGCGGGAACTTCTTCCTCGCCGTCACGCTGATCGTCGGGCTCTTCTATCTCGTCGTGGGAAGCGCGGGCGGCAAGCCGTCCGGGTTCTGGCTCCACGTCGTCGGCGGGCTGCTCGTCGGCGTACCGATCCTCATCTGGTGCCACAGCAGCGATTTCGACTTCGCGGTCATCGGGTTCATGTCGCTCGTCTACGTGGCTTTCGCCCATTCCACCCGTCGGTCCATCTGGGCGGTCTACGGAACGATCGGTTTCTTCATCACCACCGTGCACGGCCTCGTCGGGTCGCCGACGGCGATCGCGGAAGGTGCGCTCGCGGGACAGCCGCCGGACGTCGCCGTCTGGTCATATCCACTCGCCTTCGGCCTACTCGGATTCTGGCTCGTCGGGCTCGGCATGCTCGGACGGCGACGGCGGGCCCCGCTGCCGACCTTCGCGTAAGCCCGGTTACCATCGAAGCGTGGACAAGCCGCTCAGAATCGGCGTCCTCGCCGTGCAGGGAAACTTCCGGGAGCACGCCGCCGTGCTGCGGCGGCTCGGTGCCGAGGCGGTCGAGGTTCGGCTTCCCGGCCAGCTGGAAGGTCTCGACGGACTGATCATCCCCGGCGGCGAGTCGACCGCGATCGGCCGGCTCATGCGGCTCTACGGCCTCGACGAAGCGGTGCGCGAGTTCGCGGGCCCGATCTTCGGCACGTGTGCAGGCATGATCGTGCTCGACCGCGACCATCTCGCGCTCGGCGACTACGGCACGAAGCGCAACGCGTTCGGCCGGCAGGTGCACAGTTTCGAGGCCGATCTCGACGTCGGGGACGGGGACGAGACCTTTCGCGCCGTCTTCATCCGGGCCCCGTGGCTCGAGGAGCCGGGGCCCGACGTGGACGTGCTCGCCAGCCTCGACGGTCATCCGGTGCTGGCGCGCGAGGGCCGGCTCCTCGTCGCCGCCTTCCATCCCGAGCTGACCGACGACACGCGCGTCCACGAGCGCTTCTTGAACATCGTGAGGGAGGAGCAAGCGCGCGTAGGCTTGACGGAGCGCGCCAGGGGAGCGAAGGTGCCGGCTTTGCCGGCGCCGGGAGCGGAAAATGTCCGGGCATAGCAAGTGGTCGTCGATCAAGCACAAGAAGGGCGCGGCCGACGCGAAGCGCGGCAAGCTCTTCTCCAAGCTGACGCGGGCGCTCATCGTCGCTGCGAAGGAGGGCGGGCCCGATCCGGCGGGCAACCTCGCGCTCCAGAACGCAATCGAGAAGGCGCGGGCGGCCTCGATGCCGAAGGACAACATCGACCGCGCGATCGCGAAGGGCTCGGGCACCGACCCCGACTCCGCGGCCTACGAGACGGTGGTCTACGAGGGCTACGGTCCGGCGGGCGTCGCGGTGATCGTCGAGTCGCTCACCGACAACCGGAACCGAACCGCGGGAGAGGTGCGGCACATCTTCGACAAGAACGACGGCAACCTCGGCACGTCGGGCTCGGTCACGTGGCTGTTCGAGCGCCGCGGCCTCGTCCTCGTCTCCGCAGGGGGCACCGACGAGGACGAGCTCACGCTTGCCGCGGCGGAGGGCGGCGCCGACGACGTCTCCCTCGACGGCTCGAGCTTCCAGGTGCTCTCCGCGGCCGAGGAACTCGCGAGCGTCCGCGAGGCGCTTGCGTCAGCAGGGTTCGAGATCGAGTCGGCCGAGCTGACGATGCTTCCCAAGACCACGGTCGCCCTCGAGGACGAGAACGAGGCGAAGAAGATCCTGCGCCTGATCGACCAGCTCGAGGAAAACGACGACGTGCAGGAGGTCTACGCGAACTTCGACATCCCCGAGCGGGTGTTGGAGTCCGTGGCCGGCTAGCAGTTGCGGATGGTTCGCGCGAGCGCGTCCGCCGCCCGAAGGAACGTCCGGTCGCGCGCCTAACGTCTCGACGTGAAGGTCGTAGGCATCGATCCGGGGACTGCTGCTTGCGGGTACGGAGTCGTCCAAGAAAGCGGAGGCCGCCTCAAGGAGGTGGCGCACGGATGCTGGTCGACCCCGGCCGGACAGGACCTGGTCATCCGTTTGAAGACGATCCACGACGCCGTCGCGGACCTCATTGCGGAGCACGCGCCGGATGCGGTGGCGCTCGAGGAGTCGTACGTCGGCGCAGACGCCCGCATCGCACTCTCCGTCGGACAGGCACGCGGCGTCGTGCTCGTCGCGGCCGCCAACGCGGGAGTCGCCTGCCAGGAGTACGCCCCCGCCCGGGTCAAGCAGGCGATCTGCGGTTACGGCCGCGCCGAGAAGGCGCAGATGCAGCGGATGGTGAAGATGCTCCTAGGGCTCTCCGAGCTGCCGACGCCCAACCACGCCGCCGACGCACTCGCCGTGGCGATCTGCCACGCGCTCTCACCCCCGTTGCTCAGGGCTGCTTCCGGGTAGCACGCGCTCCGTGAGCGCGTTCGTGAAGCGAACGGCGCGGGCGGTGCGGATCGTCGTCGGCCACGCAGGGATTCCGCGACCGCTCCGCTGGCTGGCGGGGATCGGTCTGTTGCCGATTCCGGGGCCGTTCGACGAAGCGGTGCTTCTCGTCGTGGCGCTCATCCTGTTCGTCTTCTACCGCCGGCAGCTGCGACAGGCGTGGAGTGAGGCGGGCGGCTGAGAACGTCCGTTCCGGTGCGTACGCTGGCCGGGTGATCGCACGTCTCCGCGGCAAGCCTGTCGCCAACACACCGGAAGGCTTGATCCTCGACGTCGGCGGTGTCGGCTACCTCGTCCACGCGACTCCGACCGCCGTGCGAAAGGGCGATGCGGCGGACGAGATCGCGGTCGAGACGTACCTCCACGTACGCGAGGACGCGCTGCAGCTGTACGGCTTCGCCGACCGCAGCGAGCGGGAGCTGTTCGTCCATCTCCTCGCCGTGAACGGGGTCGGGCCGAAGGTCGCGCTCGCGGTCGTGTCCGGCTCGCCGGTTGCCGAGCTGCGCCGCGCGATCGCGCGCGAGGACGCGGCACGCTTCCAGGCGATTCCCGGCATCGGCAAGAAGACGGCCGAGCGGATCGTGCTCGAGCTGAAGGAGAAGCTCGGCGATCCGGCGCTCGTGCCTTCGGCCGACGGGTCCGGCGAGGAGCACGTCGTGGCGCGCGACGCGCTCGTCGAGCTCGGCTGGACGCTCGTAGACGCCGAGCGCGCCCTGGCCGAGGTCGACGACGGTCTGCCGCCGGAGGAACGCGTCCGGCTCGCGTTGAAGAAGGCGGCATGAACGCGACGCAATTCCTCGCGCCGGCTCTGGGCGACGACGAGGAGGAGGTCGAGCAGACCCTTCGTCCGCGCCGGCTCGACGAGTTCGTCGGCCAGGCGCGCGTCAAGGAACAGCTCGCGATCGCGCTCGACGCGGCGAAGGCGAGAGGCGAGGCCCTCGACCACGTCCTCCTCGTCGGGCCACCGGGGCTCGGCAAGACGAGCCTCGCTCACATCGTTCGCGAGGAGCTCGGCGTCGGCATCCGCTCGGTCGCCGGCCCGGCTCTCGAACGAAAGGATGTCGCGGCGATCCTGACCGCGGTCGAGGCGCGCGACGTCGTCTTCGTCGACGAGATCCACCGCCTGAGCCGCGCCGCGGAGGAGATTCTCTATCCGGCGCTCGAGGACTTCCGGCTCGACATCGTCATGGGCCAGGGGACGGCCGCGCGCACGCTCACGCTCGACCTCCCGCCGTTCACCCTGGTCGGCGCCACGACGCGCACGGGCCTCCTGACCTCGCCGTTGCGCGACCGCTTCGGGATCACGTTCCGGCTCGACTATTACGACGACGGCGAGCTGGCCGCGATCGTCCGCCGCTCGGCCGGGATCCTCGGCGTCGAGATTGCAGCCGACGCCGCCGACGAGATCGCGGGTCGGGCTCGCGGTACTCCCCGCGTCGGCAACCGGATCCTGCGGCGCGTTCGGGACGTCGCCGAGGTGCGGCACGAAGGCGCGATCACGACGGCCATCGCGCGCGAAGCGCTCGATTTGCTCGAGGTCGACGAGGCGGGTCTCGAGCGGCTCGACCGCGAGCTCCTGCGGTCGATCGTCGAGAAGTACGCGGGCGGCCCGGTCGGGTTGACCACGCTCGCCGCCGCGCTCGGCGAGGAGCCCGACACGATCGAGTATGTGTACGAGCCGTACCTCCTGCAGCTCGGCTTCATCCAGCGGACGCCCCGAGGGCGCACGATCACCGCGCTCGGCCGCGCCCACCTCGGTGCCGTTCCGGAACCGGACACGGACGCTCGCCTCTTCTAGCGCGCTCGCGGCGTCGGCGGGCCGTGGGTCTCGCACGGTCGACACAGACGAGCTCGGCACGGCTCGTGGGGGCGAGCCGCTGCTGCGCGCGACGTGCACGCACGAGATCGACGCGGGCTTCCGCACGGAGACGTCGTCGGCCTGTTCGTCGAGATCGGCCGCTAGTGTCAGATCGTGCCCGACCTCTGGACACCGGTCGCGGAACTGCCGCACGAGGCGTTCGTCGAGCGGCTGCACAAGGTGATCGCGTCATTTGCCGAAACAATGGGCGTCGACAAGCCGATCGTCGAGGTCGAGCTCGCCGACTCCTCGCGTTTCGTTCTCGACCGGATCGAGCCGGAGCCGGGGTTCGGGATGGTGACGCTCTACGTCACCGACTCGCGTGACGACGCGCCCGACGCGCTCATCGTCCCGATCGGCTCCATGCGGCGCATCGAGCTGAGCAAGTCGTCCGACGAGCGCGTGCAACGGTTCGGGTTCAGCGTGCCGCCGGCTACCTGAGCCGTGTGGATCCTCTTCACCCCGCGATCGTCCTAGAGGGCGACGTCGGGCTCGTGCCGCTCTGTGGTGACCAGCGCACGAGCCGCCCGGACCAACCAGGGCGCGACGAGCAGCGCCATCACGTCGAACCAGACGTAACCGCTCGCGACCCCGCTGGGCGGGTTGCCGTCCGGGATTCCAAGGCCCGGGAGATCGTGTGCCCACCGCCACGTCCCGATCGAGGTTCCATAGAGCTCGAGCGCGCCGACGACGAGGAAGACGCCGGCGTACGTCGCCCGTGAGCGCGACCGCCAGAGGAAGACGAGCAGCAGCGGCACGCCGAACGCGCCCGCGACGTCGAGGCGTGGCAGAACAGTTAGCCCGACGATCCCCCAGACGGCGGCTCCGGCCGCCGCGGCGCAGACGACAGCGCGTGCCCGGAGCCTGCGACTCAGCGCCACGCCGCTCAGGTAGACCAGTCCGTGCGCGGGTGGGATGAAGAGCGGCAGGTTGTGCAGCCGGTAGTGGTAGACGCCCCAGACGAGAGAGCCCGCCACCTCTCCGACGGTCGCGAATCCGACGACGCCGATCGCCTGCGCCCGCACGAGCGGAGACAGCGGCCGAAGGGCAGCGGCCAGTACGACGAAGGTGAGGGCGCCGAGCGCGAGCTGGACGTGCAGCCCGAACTGCGTGTCGAGCGCGAGGAGGCCGGCGAGATAGGCCGGCAGAACGACCGCGTAGCGGCGCGGAACCATCAGCGTCGGTACTGGAGCTCGTGCCAGCTCGGCGTGGGCAGGAGCTCGAGAAGTGCGCGGCCGCCGTTCGTGTCCGCGAACGTGAAATCCTGCCGCTCGTCGTCCCAGCCGACCTCGAGCAGGCCCTCCTTCACGCGATGGTCGAGCCAGGCGCCCCGGAAGACGAGCTTCTTGAGCCAGTAGACGAGCGACTCGCCCCGGACGAGAGCGATCGCATCCCAGTTGCGGACGAGGTACTCGCCGAGCGCGCTGCGGGGCGCCTCGATCGCGTCTCGCTCGACGAGCTCGACGAGATCGGCGGTCTCGTCCTCGTCGAGCTCCGGCCCGGCGACGAGCCCGAGCCGGACTGCCGCGGCTGTGACCCGCTCCTCGAAGTCGAGGCTGCTGAAGGAGAAGCGGTAGCCGAGGAACTCGACGACATAGTCGTCGCCGGAGCTGTAGTTCCCGGCTGCTTCCACGGCCGAAGCGTACCCTTGGGTCGTGCGCGTACTCCGCTATCTGGCAGCGCTTGCGGGGGTGTTGGGGCTCGTCGCACTGACGGCGCTTGCGCTCTCCTGGCCGTTCGAGAAAGCCGTCCTGCTCGCCCCGGTGATCGTGGTCGGCGGTGCGGCTGCCGTGGGTCTCGTCCTCCTGTGGGGGAAGGTCGCGCTCAATTCCCTGAGCGAGTCGCGGCACCCGCGGCGGGTGCTCGCGTACTGGGTTCTCGGGCTGGGGCTACTCGTCGCGCTGACCGTGCTCGGGGTCAAGCTCCCGAACGAGGGCGGCTAGCAGGCGCTCGATCTCCTCGCGGGTCGTGTAGCCCGCGACGGAGAGGCGAAGCAGTTCGTCTTCGACCGGGATCTCGACGCGGTGGCGTGCGAAGAGCCGCTCGGAGAGGCCGCCGCACGGGCGCGGAAGCCGGACGGCGGCCATCTGGGCGACCATCGCATCGGGCCCGAGCGGCTCGGTTCCCAGGAGGTCGCAGAGATCGCGACGGGCCTCGTGGGCGAGCCGGCGACTGCGATCGCGGACGTCGTCCCAGTCGCGTCCGGCCTGGAAGCCGATCGCGTCGGGCACCGTGAGCCAGGCCGCCGGGTCGCGCGTGCCCTGCCGCTCGATGCGCTCCTGGAATGTCGCGCCCTCGACGTAGCCCCAACTCACGATTGCGGCGTCGACACGGGCCTGGTTCTCGGGCCCCACATGAAGGAAACCTGCGCCCTTGGGCGCCCCGAGCCATTTGTGCAGATTCCCGGCGTAGTAGTCGGCGCCGAGCCGATCGAGGTCGAGCGGCACCTGGGACGGCGCGTGCGCGCCGTCGACGATCGTGACGAGACCGAGCGTGCGAGCGCGGGCGAGGATGTCCTCCACGGGCAGCACGAGCCCGGTCGTCGACGTGATGTGGCTGACGAAGACGCCGCGCGTGTGCTCTGTCGCGGAGTCGAAGAGGGCGTCGACGAGCCGGCCCGCATCACGGAGCGGAAGGGGGATGGGCGCGCGGACGTAGCGCGCGCCGGTGCTGCGACAGACCCAGTCCCAGGCGAGATCGCAGGCGCCGTACTCGAGATCGGTGGTGAGCACCTCGTCGCCGGCCCGGAGATCGAGGGAGCGCGCGGCGAGGTTGACGCCGGTCGTCGCGTTCTGGACGAAGGCGAGATCGGCGGGCGCACAGCTCAGATAGGCGGCGAGTGCGGCCCGCGCACTGCTCAGGAGGTCGGGCAGGCGGCGAGCCAGAAAGTCGACCGGCTCGCGCTCGAGCTCTCGCTGCCAGGCCTGGTAGCGCTCGAAGACCGGACGCGGGCAGGCGCCGAACGACCCGTGGTTCAGGAAGGCGATCGCGGGCTCGAGGAGGTACTCGCGACGAAGCTCGCTCGGGGACGGTGCTGGCACGGGCCTCTTCTACTCCATCCCAAGCCCCCACCCACCCAGGGAAGGGTGAAGCGTGCCGCTTCAACCTTGACGAATGGGTTGCAGCTCAGTCGCAATTGCGTGGACAGGTCCAGCCCCCTGTCGCTTTCGGCCGGGCGCCGCGCCCGATTCCGTCCGCCCGCCCCCGTAGCTTGGCTCACATGCACGAAGGCACCTGGACGCTCGCCGATTGCCCGCCCGATGCGCAGGCGGACCTGGTCCGCGCGCTCGGGATCTCCGAGCTCACCGCCGCCATTCTCGTCCGCCGTGGCTACTCCGATGTGGCTGCTGCGCAGCATTTTCTCGAAGGCGAGCAGCCGCCTCACGACCCCTTCCTCCTCGGTGACATGGAGGCCGCCTGCGCGCGCATCCGTACCGCGGTGGAGCAGCGGCGTCGCATCTGCGTCCACGGCGATTACGACGTCGACGGGATCGCCGCCACCACGCTCGCAGTCCTCCTTCTGCGGGAGCTCGGCGCCGAAGTCGGCTGGCACTTGCCGAGCCGCTTCGACGAGGGCTACGGCGTCAGTCGCGCGACGCTTGCCCGTCTCGCAGACGAAGGCTGCGGGCTCGTGCTCACCGTCGACTGCGGGATCACGGCCGTCGCGGAAGTGGCGGAGGCGAAGGAACGTGGCCTGGATGTCGTCGTCACCGACCACCACAGGCCCGGGGAGGAGTTGCCGGACTGTCCCGTAGTCGCGACACGCCCCTCGGTCTACCCGTTCCCCGAGTTGTGTGGCACCGGCGTTGTCTACAAGCTCGGCCAGGCTCTCTTCGGGATCGACTCCGACGTACCGCGCAGACACCTCGACCTCGTCGCGCTGGCGACGATCGCCGACGTCGTTCCGTTGGTCGACGAGAACAGATCGCTCGCCATCGCCGGGCTTCGCGCGCTTGCGCGGACGTCGAAGCCCGGTCTCCGGGCGCTGATGCAGAGCGCAGGCGTCGATTCTGCCGCGGTCGACGCAGGCGCCGTCGGCTTCCGTCTTGCTCCTCGCCTGAACGCGGCTGGCCGGCTCGGACACCCACGCGAGGCGCTGGAGCTTCTTCTTACCGACGACGAGGCCGAAGCGCGCCGGCTCGCTGACTCTCTCGAGGAGCTGAACCGGGAACGGCAGGCGATCGAGGGGAGAATCCTCCGCGAGGCCGTTGCCCAGGTCGAAGCGTGGCCGCCGGAGCAGCGCGCTCGACGCGGCTACGCCCTCGCGGGAGCCGACTGGCACGAAGGCGTGATCGGGATCGTCGCCTCGCGCCTCGTCGAGCGGTACCACCGTCCGGTCGTGCTCATCTCCGGCACTGACGGCGAGTGGAAAGGCTCCGGACGGTCGATTCCGGCCTTCGACCTGCACGCCGCCCTGGGTGCCTGTGCCGGGCTACTCGGGCGCTGGGGCGGCCATCGCGCGGCGGCCGGCCTGTCGATTCCAGAGGAGAACGTCGAAGCCTTCGCCGAGGCGTTTGCCGCCCAGGCTGCCGCGGCACTCGACGAGGACGATCTCGAGCCGGTGACGACGATCGACGCCGTGGTCGCGCGGGGGGCCGATCTCTCGCTCGACCTCTGCGCCGAGCTCGCGAGACTTGCGCCGTTCGGGCTCGGGAACCCCGCGCCGGTCCTACTCGCTCCAGGCTGCGGACTCGCCGAGCTCGCGACCGTAGGTGACGGCAAGCACCTGCGCTTTCGCATCCGGCGTGACGGCCGGGACGGCGGGAGCGCGATCGCCTTCGGCCAGGGCTCGCGTCTCGAGGTGCTACGTCCGGAGGCGCTCTACGACGTCGCCTTTCGACTCGAAGAGAACCGCTGGAACGGGACGGTCGCCCCGCAGCTCGTGGTACGCCGTGTGTTCCCCACGGCCCCCCGCTACCTCGAGTTGCGCGAGTGGCTGGCAGGCGAGTGGCGCAAGCCTGTCGCGACCAGGGATCCGGCGGCAGCTGCGATCTTCGACGAGCTTGGGCTGGAAGGCGGCAAACGCCGGGACCTCCTGGAGTCGGCCCTCTTCAGGGCGCTGCTCGTGGCGGAACCGCTGGCCCGCGCTGCTTAGCGCTCGTGTAGCGACAGGGCGAGCGCTCGTGCGAGGCGGAGGGCGTTGCGGCGCCTGCGGAGGAAACGGAAACGAGCCATGAGACGCGTCACTTCGCTCATCTATCGGCCGTTCCTCCCGCAAAGGTTGATCCCCAAACCCGGGAGTACACTGCGGAAGTGACGACCCTCGAGGCAGGTGAGAGGCACGAAGAGCTCCTCGAGGGGCTGCTCGCCGAACTCGGCGCTCAGCGTGCGGACGTCGACGTCGAGCTCGTCACCCGGGCCTTCCGGTTCGCCGCGGCTGCGCACGAAGGGCAGCAGCGGCGCTCCGGTGAGCCGTTCATCACGCACCCCGTCGGTGTCGCGACGATCTGCGCCGGCCTGCGCCTCGACGAGCAGACCATCGCCGCCGCGCTCCTGCACGACGTCGTCGAGGACACCTCGGTCGAGCTCGACACCGTGCGGGAGGAGTTCGGCGAGGAGATCGCGGCGCTGGTCGACGGCGTCACGAAGCTGACCCGCGTCCAGTTCCAGACCCGTGAGCAGGCCGAGGCGGAGAACTACCGCAAGATGGTCGTGGCGATGGCCGAGGACGTGCGCGTCATCCTCGTCAAGCTCGCCGACCGGCTCCACAACCTCCGCACGATCGAGTACCTGGGCAAGCAGAAGCAGATCCAGAAATCGAGGGAGGCGCTCGAGGTCTACGCGCCGCTGGCGCACCGGCTCGGCATCCACGCCTTGAAGTGGGAGGTGGAGGACCTCGCCTTCCAGACGCTCCACCCGCGCAAGTACTCGGAGATCAAGACGATGGTCTCGGAACGGCGGGCCGACCGAGAGGGTCACGTCGCCGAGGCTGCCGACGTGCTGCGGCGCGAGCTGGAGAAGGTCGACATCCCGGTCGACATCTCGGGCCGCGCGAAGCACTTCTACTCGATCTACGACAAGATGGCCCGCAAGGGCCGCGAGTTCAACGAGATCTACGACCTCACGGCGATGCGCGTGATCGTCGAGCGCGACGGCGAGGAAGGAACGCGCGACTGTTACGGCGCGCTCGGCCTCATCCATTCCCTCTGGAAGCCGATGCCCGGGCGCTTCAAGGACTACATCGCCATGCCGAAGTTCAACCGCTACCGCTCGCTGCACACGACGGTGATCGGTCCGGAAGGGCGCCCGCTCGAGATCCAGGTACGTACGCGCGCGATGCATGAGACCGCCGAGCTCGGGGTCGCGGCCCACTGGGCGTACAAGCGCGACGGCCATCGCCCGGCTAGGAGCCACCACGAGGAGTGGAACGCTTGGGTGCGGCAGCTGATGGACATCAACGCCGACGAGACCGACGCGCGCGAATTCGTCAAGACCTTCCGCACCGACCTCTTCGACGAGGAGGTGTTCGTCTTCACGCCGAAGGGCGAAGTGAAGACGCTGCCCGTCGGCGCAACGCCGATCGACTTCGCATACGCGGTTCACACGGACGTGGGGCACCGCACCGTTGGCGCCAAGGTGAACGGGCGGATCGTGCCGCTTCATTACCGCCTGCGCAGCGGCGACCGCGTCGAGATCCTCACAGGCAAGTCTGCGCAGCGCGGCCCGTCCCGCGACTGGCTGTCGCTCGTCGCCTCGTCGCGCGCCCGGAACAAGATCCGTCAGTTCTTCTCGCGCGAGCAGAAGGAGGATCTCGAGGCGAAGGGGCGCGAGCTGCTCGAGAACGCGCTGAAGGGGCAGAACCTCCCGTACAAGAAGCTCGCCGGCTCAGCGGTGCTCGCCGGCGTGATCCGCGAGTCCGGCTTCAAGAAGGCCGAGGACTTCTACCTCGCGCTCGGCTCCGGGAAGCTGACCGCGTCGAAGATCGTCGACAAGGTCCTCCAGCAGCTCAAGGTCGCGGAGGTCGCCGAGGAACAGGTTCCCGTCAAGAAGCCGCGTGCCCGCGAGGCGGCCGGCAGCGACAGCTACGGAATCAACGTGATCGGCGTCGAGGACGTCCTCGTCCGCCTTGCCAAGTGCTGCACGCCTGTTCCGGGCGACGACATCGTGGGCTACATCTCGCTCGGCAAGGGCATCACGATTCACCGCGGCGACTGCCCGAACGTGCGCGCGCTTCGCCGGAACCCCGAGCGCTTCACGCCGGTCGAGTGGGAGGGAGGCGGCAGTCAGAGCTTCCGCGTCCAGATCGCCGTCGACTCCTGGGACCGCCCCCGTCTGCTCGAGGACGTCGCCCGGACGTTCGCCGAGCATGGCGCGAACATCGTCTCGTACGGCGGCACGGTCGAGGATCAGATGGCCAGGAACTGGTACGTCGCCGAGGTCGGCGACGTCAAGGAGCTTCGTGGCCTGCTCTCCTCGCTCCGCAACATCGACGGCGTCTTCGACGCCCGCCGCACGACGCCGTCGTAGCTTCCCTCGTCCGAGGGATCAAGCATCCCGAACCACGGGTTACCCCGTTCGAGGGACAGCCCGGTGCCCATGCGGGGCGTCTCCCTCGCGCGAGGGATGGCTTGTCAGCTTTGCCACACCTCGCCGCCGGTGTCCCAGCCCACGAGACAGAGATCCGCGATGCCTGCCGCGACGCTTGCCAGCTCGGAGCGATCGACGCCGCCGTCGGCAGCGAGCTCGGCGACCCGCGTCTCGCGCCACACGACCGGGACCGTCGTGCGCCGCTTCGGCTCCGGGGTCCCGGCTTCCGGCCCGAGCACTAGCCTCTCCTCTTCGACGAAAAAGATCCCGGCCCAGGAGCAGTCGTCTCGTGCGGCGAGCTCGGCGACGGCCCGCCGCAGCAGGTCGTCGGCGTCAGGTGTCGACATCGTCTCCTTCGAAACCGAGAACCGGCTCGCGGAACGCCTCCGGTACGGGACACGCCTTGCGTTCTGCGAGATCGACGTAGACGAGCGTCTGATGCGCCGTGACCATGAGCACGTCGTCGGGCACGCGGTAGGCAGCGAACTCGAAGGTGGCGCTCGTGCGGCCCAGCCGCGAGACGCGAACGAACACCTCGATCTCGTCGTCGAAGACCGCGGGCGCGAAGTACTCCACGTCGTTCGCCCGCATCACGAAGTCGCCGGCTTCTCCGCGTGCCTGGAGGAGCCCGAGTAGGCGCAGGTACTCGACGCGCGCGAGGTCGAAGTACGGGTTGTAACGACCGTAGTAGACGATCCCCTGGGCGTCCGTGTCGGAGAAGCCGACGCGCGTGCTCGCCGAGAACTTGAACGGCGGCTTCACGCCCGGATCAAGGCGAGCACCTCGTCGCGCTTCTCCTCCATCAGCTCCTCGGACATCGCCTCGAGGTTGAGACGCAGGAGCGGCTCCGTGTTCGAGGGTCGCACGTTGAAATGCCAGTCGTCGAAGTCGACCGAGATCCCGTCCCGGTGCGAAATGCGCCCGTGTGCGTACCGCTCCTTGAGCTCCTGCAGCTTGAGGGCCACGTCCGCGACCGGCGTGTTGATCTCTCCGGTGATGAAGTAGTGCGAGCGGAGCGGTTCGAGGATCTCCGACAGCGGTCGGCCCTTCTTCGAGACCAACTCGAGCATGAGGAGGAAGGGGACGGTGCCTGTATCCGCCTGGCTGAAGTCGCGGAAGTAGTAGTGGCCGGAGACCTCGCCTGCGAAGGCTGCGTCGTCCTTGCGCATCCGCGCCTTGATGAAGGCGTGACCGACGCGCTCCATGAGTGGAACGCCGCCGTCGCGCTCGATCGTCTCGGGCACCGCGCGGCTCGCGCGCACGTCGTAGATGATCTTTGCGCCCGGTTCCCTCGCGAGCACGCTTTCCGCGAAGAGAGCCGTGATGAAATCGCCTGGGACGAACTCGCCGGTGTCGTCGACGAAGAAGCAGCGATCGGCGTCGCCGTCGAACGCGACTCCGAGGTCGGCGCCCTCCTCGAGCGTCTGGCGGACGATGAACTCCCGGTTCTCGGGCAGGAGGGGATTCGGCTCGTGATTCGGGAACGAGCCGTCGGGCTCGAAGAAGAAGCGGACAGCTTCTACCGGGAGCCGCTCGAGAACCGGCGGAAGCATCGTGCCGGCCATCCCGTTCGCAGCGTCGATCACGACCTTCAGCGGCTTGATCGCGTCGCCGTCCACGAACGAGAGGACTCGCTCGACGTACGCGGGCCAGATGTCGTAGCTCTCTCGCGACCCTTCCGTGACGCTTCCGTCACGGTGGCTGCCACCGTTACGACTTTGTGCCAGCGCGAGGTCGCGGACGTCGAGGAGGCCCGACTCTCCGCCCACGGGAAGCGCTCCGCGGCGGACGAGCTTCATCCCGGTGTACTCCTTCGGGTTGTGCGAGGCGGTGACCATCGCGCCGCCTTCGAGGTCGAGTGAGCCCACCGCGAAGTAGACCATCTCGGTGCCGACCAGACCGAGGTCGAGCACGTCGGCGCCGGCCGTTGCCGCGCCGCGCATGAACGCCTCCTGCATGGTCGGCGAGGAGAGGCGCATGTCCCGGCCCACGGCGATCCGCCGCGGCTCGAACTGCTCGACGTAGGCGCGCCCGATCGCCTCGGCGCCCGCCTCGTCCAGCTCGGCCGGATAGAGGCCGCGCACGTCGTACGCCTTGAAGACCTTCGGATCGAGCACCGGAGCGATGCTACGTGTCTAGCTGAGGTCGATCACGGCATGACCGCTGAGACGTGTCACAGCCGCGGGGATCCGGTTGGCGAAGCTGAAAGCCCGGCCGGCGGCTGCCTTCGGCGACCAGACCTCCATTGCGATCCGTGCCCTGGGCTCCTTCGCACCGGGAGGCACCGGGAGATTGCCCGCGAAATGCCCGCGCCGGACGATCAGATACCAGTCTCCGGAGTAGTGCAGGCTCTCGCTCGACCCGGAAGAGGCCTTCTCGAGCACCCTGTGCGAAGCGGGGCCGTACACCTCGACGGTCTTCGTGGACAGGACGCCGCTGATGGGTGACGGCTTGCGCACTGCCGCCTGGATCTGCTTCACGAGCGTCGGCGGCAGCGCGTGACTCCGGGCCGCGGCGTGCGTGCCGCCGGCGCCGCAGGCGGCGCAGCCGAGGGCGATCAGGACAGCGAGACCGGTGAGGGTGAACCGCTTCACGCAGCGAAGTTCTAGGCAACGGCAACCCGAGGCGCCCTAACCCAAAGGCTAGGCCTGGTCCAGGAGAACGTCACCGATCAAACGTGTCGATGCCGCATCCGGCGCTTCGCTGATCACCGTCGCGGGCCGCTCGAAGCGAGCGAGCGCATCGCGCAACGGCTCGGCACGCAGGGTCCCGTCTCCGTACGGCAGGTGCTTCGTCTCGTTGCGGTTCGCGTACTGGATGTCGCTGAAGTGGATGTGGAACGGCGCGCCGGGCTCGAGAACCGCGTCTGCGCCCGCCAGGGCACCGGCGAAGGCTTTGACCGCGAGAAAAGCGCCGTCGCTCGTCGCGTGCATGTGGGCGAAGTCGAGCACCGGTCGGACGAAGTCAACCGCTGACGCGATCGCGAGCACGTCGTCGATCGTCCCGAGGTCGCGCACGCGGCCCATCACCTCGACGCCGAAGGGAACGAGGCGGTCCTTCGCCTCGAGCCGCTCGCGGAGATCGCCGAGCTGGTCGACGACGTCGGCGATTGCGTGCTCTCGCTCGCGTCCCAGCAGGAAGCCGGGATGAAAGACGATCAGCTGCGCTCCGACGGCTTTGGCGAGGCCCGCGGTGTGGTCGAGCATGCCGAGCGCCATCCTGAACTTCTTGCCCCGGTCGGCATGGCCCATGAAGGCGGCGAGCGGGGCGTGAACCGAGAGGGCGACGTCGGCGGCGACGGCAGCTTCCCCGAACGCCGCGGCGGTCTGGTAGTCGAGCCAGAATCCGCTGACGAATCCGATCTCGCAGGCCCGGTAGCCCTCGGCGAGGAGCGCCGCGAAGGACTCCTCGAACGTCGGCGCCTCGGGCAGGCCGCTCGGGCCGTAGCGGATTTCGCCCACGGAAGGAGCCTATGTCGTCCGACACTTTTTCTACGTTTTTTGCCATGCCAAAGCGACCCTCCAGGATCGATCTGCTCGAGCTCGACATCGACCTTCGTCTCGCCGATCTCTGGCGGGAGACTCTCGACGTGACCGACTGGAACCTCGAAGTCGTGGCCGCGTTCCTGCGGGCCGCCTACGGCAAGGGCTACTGCGACGCCCTCACCGAGGACGCGCCGGGGTCGCTCTGCCACGAGCACGGGTACCGCATTCCGGCCCGGAAGCCGGCCAACACGCCCAAGAGCTAACTGCCGCTTCCGCGGCCGAACGGGGGCTACCATGCCCGCGTGGGATCCAGTCCTGCGCGGCTCGTAATCGCCCTTTCCGTGGCGGCCGCCCTTGCCGTCTTCGTCGTCTACACGGCGCTCGCCGGCGCGGGCGTCCCGCAGATCCTCCCGTCGAAGGTGCACCACTACGCCGGGAAGGACGTGATCCTCGTCGGCACCGTCGTCGCCACCCGCGGTGACGCGCACACCGCCTCCGGCATGCATCTCGTCCTCCGCGACCCGAGCGGAAGCGCACGCGTGCCGGTCGTCTACCACGGCAGCGTCCCGGATCTGTACAAGGTCGGGCGCGTCGTCGTCGTGAACGGGACGCTCACCCACGGACGGTTCCTCGCCGACAACGGCACGCTGTCGACGAAGTGCCCGTCGAAGTACGCGCCGGCGAAGAGCAGCTCCAAGACCTGATGGCCGCCCTCGGGCGCGCCGCGCTTCTCCTCGCCTTCGGCCTCGTTCTCTACGCGCTGATCGCGGGCTCGTTCGCCGCTTGGAAGCGCCGGCGCAGGCTCGCGCTGTCCGCCCAGAACGCGCTGATCGCGGCGTTTCCCGTGACGCTCGTGGCGGCCGTGCTCCTGCTCGTCGCGCTCGGGCGCCGGGACATGACCTTCCTCTACGTGTGGCAGCACACGAGCCACAAGCTGCCGCTCGCCTACGCGCTCTCCGCGTTCTGGGGCGGGCAGGAAGGATCGCTTCTGCTCTGGCTGCTCGTCCTCACCGGCTACGGCGGGCTCGCGGTCTGGCTCAACCGGCGATCGCGGGAGCTGATCGCGTGGACGGTGCCGGTGTTCGGGCTCGTCGCCTGCTTCTTCGCCTTCATGCTCTGCTTCGTCTCGAGCCCCTTCAACGTCCAGCCTGCGCCGCCGGACGGGCAGGGGATGGTGCCGAGCCTGCAGAACCCGTACATGCTCGCCCACCCGCCGATGCTCTATCTCGGCTACGTCGGTCTCACCGTCCCGTTCGCCTTCGCGATGGGCGCGCTCCTCTCCGGCCGGGCGGACGAACGCTGGATCGTCGCCACGCGCCGCTGGACGCTCGCCGCGTGGACATTTCTCGGGGTCGGGCAGCTGATCGGCGCCCACTGGGCCTACGTCGAGATCGGCTGGGGCGGCTACTACGCCTGGGATCCGGTCGAGAACGCGGCGCTCATGCCGTGGCTCGCCGCGACGGCGTTCCTCCACTCGGTGATGATCCAGGAGAAGCGCGGGATGCTGAAGGTCTGGAACATGGTGCTCGTCGCGCTCGCGTTCAATCTCTCGCTCTTCGGCACCTTCCTCACGCGGTCAGGGGTGATCGACTCGATCCACTCTTTCGCGAAGAGTTCGATCGGCGGCTGGTTCCTCGCGTTCCTCTCGCTGATGATCTTCCTCTCGGTCGCTCTGATCCGCTGGCGCCTGCCGCTGCTGCGGACGAAGACGCGGCTCGAGTCGCTCGTCTCCCGCGAGGCGACGTTTCTCTACAACAACCTGCTGCTCGTCGCCCTCTGCCTGACGATTCTCTGGGGCGTCCTCTATCCGATCCTTTCCGACGCGGTGCGCGGCGAGACGCGCTCGGTCTCGAAGCCGTACTACGACTTCTTCCTCCATACCTTCGGGCTGCCGCTGCTGCTCCTGATGGGACTCGGGCCGCTCGTGGCGTGGAGGAAGGCGTCGCTGCGCTCGCTCGGGAAGACGTTCGTGATCCCGTTCGCCTTTGCCCTCGTGACCGGGGGAGTGCTGCTGGCGCTCGGCTTCGGAAGCTCGTGGCCCGGTCTGCTCGCGTACACGTTCGGTGCGTTCGTCGCGGCCTCGATCGTGCTCGAATTCGTGCGCGGCCGCGCGGCTGCCGGAGGTGTTCTTCGCCTGATCGGGCGCAATCGGCGCCGTTACGGCGGCTACGTCGTTCACGCCGCCGTCGTCCTGCTCGCGATCGGCATCGCGGGGTCGAGCGCGTACCAGACCCAGCGGGAACGCGTGCTGAAGCCTGGTCAGTCGATCGAGGCGGCCGGCTACACGCTGACGTACACCGGGCTCAAGGCCGCGAACGGCCCCAACTACACCGGCTTCAGGGCGCTCCTCGACGTCAGGCGGGGCCGATCTCGCGTCGCGTCGCTCGACCCCGGCGAGAACCACTACGCGATCGAAGGTTGGGCGAACGAGGCATCGATCTACCACGATCCTCGCTCGATCGGCGACGTCTTCACGACCGCGCAGCTGGTGAAGAAGGGCAGCCTGAACATCGACCTGAAGGTCTTCGTGAAGCCGCTCGTCAACCTCATCTGGGTTGCAGGCTTCGTCTTCGTCGCGGGCGCTCTGATCGCGATGTGGCCGGACGCCGTCGAGCAGCGCCGGCTCGCTGCGCGGTACGCGGCCGGCGCTGCGCCCGCCGGAATCTGAGATGGAGTGGGCGCTCGCGCTCGCGGCGGTGCTCGCGGTCGTCGCCGTCGTTTTCGTCGCACGCCCGTTCCTGCGCGACCCCGCTCCCGCAAGCGACCGCCTCGACGAGCTCGCTCCCGAGGCGCGAGAGCGGCTCGCTCTGGCCGAGGAACGCGATCGAGCGCTCGCCGCGCTGAAGGAGCTCGAGTTCGACCACCGGACGGGAAAGGTCTCCGACGAGGATTACCGGGCGCAGGTGGGACCGCTGCGCAGGCAGGCAGCAGAGGTGTTACGAGCGCTGGAGCGCGGGGAAGAAGCGCGTCATGAGCGCGTCCCCGATCAGGGAGAACGCGTGCCCTAGGTGCGGCGAGGAGCTCGCGCCCAGCGCGCGCTTCTGCTCGAACTGCGGCGTTCCGGTCGGGGAGCTGCCTCCGCTCGAGACCGTTCCCGGCCCGGTCGTGCACGAGAGCGTCGAGCGCCGCTGGCTCGGGGTTCCGGCGCGATTCGTGCTCCTCTGCCTCGGTTTCGCATCCTTCGGAGCCGCGATCGGGCTGTTCGCGACCGGAAGCTGGGGGTGGGGGACCGTGATGCTCCTCCTGGCGGCGATCTTCCTCTTCGCGCTCGCAGCGGCGGTGCGGCAGGGCAGCGATCTCTGGCCGGAGCAGTCCTCCCGCTTCGCCTCGGAACGGCGCGCCCACGCCGCGACCGCGGCCGAGGTCTGGCGGACGCGGTTCGACGCGACCGTCACACGCTGGCGGTCGCGGTCGCGACTCGATGCGATCGAGGCCGACCGGCGCCCCGCCCTGCAGGCCCTCGGTGAAGCCGTCTGGCGGGGTGACGCGAGCGCCGAGCACGAGGCTCGGCGACGACTCGTGGAGCTCGACGAGGAGCGGACGCGCATCGAGGACGAGCTCGCCGTGCAGCTCGCCGGCGCCGACGAGAGGATTCGCCAGGCGCGTCTCCCGGTACAGGACACCGTGATGGTGACTCCCAACGAACCCAGCGCTCCATATCCGCCACCGGACGAGGGCAACCCGCCGCAGCCGGCGCGGGTGCCAGAGCCGTACCCGCCGCCCGACGAGGGGACGCCGCCGGTACCGGCGCCCGATCCGGGCCAGACCGAGAACGAATAGAGCAACGGCGAACGCCGCCGCTAGGCTCCGGCGGCGATGCTCGGCGTCCACCATGCCGTTGCCTTTGCGGTCATCGCCGCCACATTCGGAGCGGCGGCGACCGGGGCGTGGACGTACTACCGCCGCCGAGAGGCGCGCGGGCTCCTCACGCACCTGCTCGCGCTCGCGCAAACGCTGCTCGTCGCCCAGGTCGGCCTCGGATTGCTGCTCCTGTCGAGCCATCACCGTACGGCCGACAAGCTCCACTACCTCTACGGCACCCTTTCGTTGCTCGCGGTGCTGGCGCCCTGGATGTACGCGCCGGCCGAACGGCGCGGACGGCTGGCGTGGTTCACCGGCGCTACCGTGGTGGCAGGAGCGCTCGCGGTGCGGGCGTACTTCACGGCCACATGAGTAGGTTCTTCTCTCGCATCAACCCGACCCTGCGGGGGCTCCTGATCCTCGCGGCGGTCGCCGGGATGATCGTCGTCTTTCAGCTCGAGCAGACGTTGTCCGCGTTGACCCTGCTCGCGCGAATCGCATTCATGCTCGCGATCGCGTACTTCATCTTCCTCGTCTGGCGTGACCGCCGGGAGGGGATCTCGATGTGGTCACGCCGCGCCCAGACCGTTTTCTACGGCGCGGCGGTCCTCGCCGTCGCGGATGTCGGCGTCTACTGGTACGGCGGAGCCGTCGGCTACCAGCTGCTCGCCTTCGTGGCGGTGCTTGCGTTGTGCGGTCTTGCCATGTGGCGCACCTGGCGCGACCAGCACACCTACGTCTGACGAAGGCCACAGCGGCTGCACCGGTGCCGTTTGCGCGAGAGGCGTGCGCCGCACCGGTCGCAGCGGGGAATCGGCGGCCTCGCGGTGGCGGCCGCGAGGATCTCGTTGCGTGAGATCAGCAGCACGGCAAGCCCGTCGTCCGCATCGAGCGAGGCGAGGTATTCGTCCCTTGCCCGCTCGACATCGAGATCCTCACCGAGCAGCGCGCACAGGTTGTGGAGCTGGCGGCGGCTCATCGTGGCGTGAACACCGCGGTCATCGTCCGGCTCTCGAAGACGGGTTGACCCTCGAGCTTTCCCAGCTCGCCGATGTCGGCCTCGAGGCGATCGATCAACGCCCGCCCGCGTTCGGGGTGCTCGCGCTCCCGGCCGCGGAAGAAGACGATCGCCTTCACCTTCGACCCGTCTTCGAGGAAGGCGAGCGCCTGGTTTCGCTTCCACTCGTAGTCGTGCACGGGGCCCTCGCCGATCTGCTCGTTGATCCGGGCCGTGACCCGACGCACCTGCGCCGGACGGCCGGGCTTGCGCGCTCTGCGCACTGGCGATCCTTTCTCTGGCTGACGAGGGGCGCAGGCAGCCCTCGTCACGCGGCGCTAGCGCGCGGCGGCCGGGCCGGTCGGGAGGAGGGCGACTGCGCTGAGTTCGTTCGACACGTCGCGGCCCTCCTTTCGTCGTAGACGGCCGGCGGCGCGAGTGTACCGCGCGAGTCCGGAGAGAGCTAGGTGTAGGACCCGAGGAGGTTGTTCCGGTTGAGCGCGTGTAGGCGCTCGAGCGGGGTTTGACGGCTGAGGCTGCGGTGTGGTCGTCGTCGATTGTAGAAGTCGAGCCAGCCGGCGAGCGCGTGCTGTCGCTCG
>JAICME010000125.1 GCA_025929425.1 Thermoleophilia bacterium
ATGCAGGCCGCCGATACCGGCCTGGACCTCGCCGTCCATCAGACGCTGACGCACGGCGGCACGGTCGAGGTGATCGGCGAGGAGCACCGCGATCTCGAGCCCGTCGGCGGCATCGCCGCGTTGCTTCGGTTCTAGGCCGCGTCGGCGGCGGGGGGCAGCGTGGGGACCTCCAGTTGTCTACCCGCGAGCTCGACCGTCTGAGGAGGCTGGGCGGCGCGCTCCAACCCCTCCAGCTCGGGAAGCTCCTTTTTCGGACGGACGCCGTGCTCGGTGAGCTTCCGAGCTTGAGGAAGAACGCGACGCTCGAACGATCCCACCGATTGGTTGTACGCCTGGACTGCACCGTCGAGGCGCTTCCCGAGCGTGACGAAATGGTCGGTCATGACGGTCAGGCGCTCGTACAGCTCGCGCCCGAGCTCGTTGACGGCCCGTGCGCTCTCGGCGACCTTCTCCTCGTTCCACACTGCAGCAATCGTCCGGAGCAGCGCGATGAGCATCATCGGGCTCGCGAGGACGACGCGTTCGTTGCCTCCTGCTTCGAGCAGTGACGGATCGGCCTCGATCGCGGCCCGGTAGAAGCCCTCGCCCGGCAAGAACATGACGACGAAGTCGGGCGTCTCCTCGAATTGCTGCCAGTAGTTCTTCGCGCTCAGGCCGCGGACGTGCTCGCGAACATGGCGCGCGTAGTCCGCGAGATGGGCGTCTCGTTGATCTTCGGGTGCGTTGAGCGAGTCGAGCACCGCCTTCAGCGGGGTCTTGGCGTCGACGACGACACGGCGGCCGCCCGGCAGGCGCACGACGAGGTCGGGGCGGAGGGAGCGCCCGTCGGACGTTGTGTGCACCTCCTCCTCGAAGTCGCAGTATGCGAGCATTCCGGCGGCTTCCACCGCGTTTCTCAGCTGCATCTGCCCCCAGGCGCCGCGTACCTCGGAGGAGCGAAGCGCGGTGGCGAGGTTCGCGGTTTCCGAGCGCACACGCTCGCTGGTCTCGGCAAGGTTCTTCACATACTGCGCGAGCGACCCGTAGTCCTGGCGGCGCGACCGCTCGAGGGCCTCGGTCTGCTCGGAGACCTTCTCGAGAGACTCCTTGAGCGGCTGCACGAGCTGAGCCACCGCGTGCTCTTTCTGTTCGAGCCGGCCCGAGGCGAGGTCGAGGAACGATGCGTTGTTCTTGTGCAGCGCGTCGGCGGCGAGCGCGCTGAATTGCGCGGAGAGCTCGGCGTTCTTGCTGCGGAGCAGGAGCCATGTTCCGGCCGCTCCGAGAGCCAGTCCGATGAGAAGTCCGACGATCATGGGGCGCAGAACCCTAGAGATCGAGTCGGACGGACCCAGCAAAACGCCGGCCCCGACGAACCCGTAAGTCCATCGGAACCGGCTCGCAGAGCCTACTCAGCCGCGGTCGGAGAGGTCAAGCAGGAAAAGCGCGCTCTTTGCGCACTTTCGCCCGGGCGCTAGCCGTTCTTGAGCGCCTTGTCGAGCGCCTGCTCGGTGATCTGCAGGGTCGGTGCGTAGCCCGGCGGCATGATGTCGTGCAGTTGGCCGTTCGAGGGGCCGACGAGAACGGTCGGCGTGCCGCTGACGTGTTTCTGGGTTGCGAGCTGATCGACGGTGCTCGCGATCGTCTTGGCGGACGACCCGTCCACGTCCTTCGACCACTGGGCGATGTTGAGTCCGTTCACGCTGGCGGCGATGGAATTCATCTCGTCCCTCGTGAGCCAGCCGCTCGACTCCTGGCCCTGGTTGTCGTAGAGGACCTTCGCGTACTCGAAGCCCTTGTTCTGGAACGTGGCGGCGATCAGGCCGAGCCGCCCGCTGAACGATTGGGAGCCGGCGCCGCCGATGAACGCCCACGGTTGCATGTGCAATTGCACCTTTCCCGTCTTGATGTACTTGTTGACGATCTCCGGCAGGGAATCGACCTCGTACCTCTGGCAGATCGGGCACTGGACGTCGATGAACATCATCATCTCGACGGGCGCGCTCGCCCGGCCGAGGACGAGCCCCGATTGCGGGATGCCTTTGAAGAGGTTGTTCGCGTCGCAGGCGCCGTCGAGGGCGCCCACCCACTTGCAGCTGCCTGTCGCGGGCAGGTTGCCGGGCGTGCTGCTCTTCGAGCCACCGCTGCCGAGGACGACTGCGAGCACGATTGCGACGATCACGACCAGCACCACGCCACCGCCCATCGCGAGCGCGCGTGGGGACGCCTGACGCGACCCACGCATCCCGCCTCCGCCCTTCGATCGCACGGGCGGCGGGGTGCGTGTCGCCGCTTCGCGCCTCTGCTGTCTCGCCCTCTTACCGCTCGGCATGGGCGGGAAGGGTAGCCGTCTCCTCGGCCTCCCCGGTGGACGCGAGGACCAGGAATCCGATGAGAAGGAGGAAGCCGGTGAGAGCCAGGGTGGGGATCGTGATGTAGCCGAACTCGTTGATCCACTTCACCGCACAGCCGCCCGGGGCGGAAACAACGCACTGCGTCGGCTCCTTGATCACGTGGTTCTCGATCAGGAGGTGGTAGATCGAGGTGCCTGCGCCGACGACCGGCAGTGGGAGCAGATAGCGCGCCGCGCGGTGATCGCCGTGCCACGCGAGGATCAGCAACAGGATCGAGAGCGGGTACATGCTGATCCGCTGGTACCAGCAGAGCTCGCACGGCGGGTAGTTCGCGATCAGCGAGAAGAAGAGGCTGCCGCCGGTTGCGATCGAAGCGACGACGAATCCGCCCCACAGCTCGTAGCCCCAGAGGAGCCGACGGACTCCATCGAGAGGTGTCCGGATGCCGACGAGCGCGAGCAGGCCGATGAGGAGCATGAGCGCGATCAGCACCTGCCCGACGACCCCGAGGACCGACAGGACGACGATGGTGTCGTGCTTCATCGCGCGGCAGGGTATCCACGGGACCAGTCGGCGGTACTCTCAGGCCGCCGGGGTGGCGGAACTGGTCAGACGCGCCCGACTTAAAATCGGGTGGCCCTCGGGCCGTGCGGGTTCGAGTCCCGCCCCCGGCATTCGCTCCACCGGGCCGGGCGTGATGCGTGGGTTGTTCAGCGCGCGCCGAGCGCCGGGAACGTCGGGCGAGCTGGTTTCGGGTTGTCCGTGCGCCAGCGGACCGAGGATTCGACCTCGACGACGCCGGGCAGCCTGCCGACGAGGGCGGGGAGGAGCTCGGCGTCCGTTCGCAGCTCCAGGAAGCCGTCGAGCGTGACCTTGCCGCCCTCGACGACGACCGTCACGGTTTCGGGAGTTTCGAGCAGGAGTGCTCGCTCGAGCACCTTCTCGCGGATCTCGCGCTCGATCTCGGCGTCGGGACGCACGAACGCCCGGACGAGGTCGGCGCGGGTGACGATGCCGACCAGCCGGCCCTCTTCGTCGACGACCGGGAGACGGTTGACGCCCTCGTCGAGCATTTCCGCGGCCGCTGAGGACACCAGACGCCAGGGCGCGATCGTCTTCGCAGGCGCGGTCATCGCCTCGGCGGCGGTGCGCGCTCCCAGCTTCAGTTGCTCTTCTACGTCGTACGGGGCGGCGAACCAGGCGAGCACCCCCGTCCGTTCGGACGGTCCGCGTTCCTTGAACAGGATGTCGCCTTCGGAGACGACCCCGACGACCTTGCCGCCCTCGTCCACGACGGGTACGCCCGAGATTCGGCGCTCCGTGAGGACGGCGGCCACATCCTTGAGCGAGGTGTCCGGCCGCACCGTGACCACGTCGCTCGTCATGACGTCCTTGACGTTCATCTGTTCCACTCCTCGTGTTGACACACCGAGGATCGCGTCTCGGCGACGCGCCGGCATCGGGGGCAGCCGTAGCGCGGATTCGGCCTAGTACGGATCAGTCAGACCTGTCCGTCTGGCGCACGAGATCCAAGCGGTACGCCGACATGGGGCCCGCTGTCGCGGGCCCCACAGACCTTCGTTGAGTCGGTACCGCGTTCGTCCCCTGCCGGCGACAGGGCGTTTGGATCGGTTCTTCCGTCCGCTCCGCGCCAACAGCTTCGACCTACTTGCGGTCCGTATCCAGCGCACCGCCATCATCGTGAGACTTCGCTGTGGCCGCATCGGGGAAATCTCTGATCCGACGGCGCAGACGTGACCTGCGGAGCTCGTCTGCGCCCCAGACGAGCAGCGGGAACACACAGAGAAGCGCAAGCTCGAGCCCGCTCAGCGGCCGGGTGCCGAAAGCGTGCTGGAGCGGGGGCGCGAACATGATCGCGGCGAGGAAGCCGATCTCGGTTGCGATGCCCCAGAGGAGGAGCGGGTTGGTGAACGGCCCGACCTGCCGGAGCGAGGCGCGCTCGGTGCGCGAGGCCATGGCGGTGCCCACCTGGCAGGCGACGATGCCGGCGAAGGTCATGGTCGTTGCCTGGAGGTAGAGCGGGTGCAGGGGAGTGCCGGCTCCGGTTGCCTCTCCCCAGCTCCAGCCGCCGCGGAGCAAGACGAAGAAGAAGCCGCCGACCACGAGTGCGGCTTCGAGCAGACCGAGGAAGATCCAGGCGCGGACGAGCAACGCGCGTTGGATGACCCCTTCGCGTTGCGGTCGCGGCGGCCGTTCCATCACGCCGGGCTCCGCCGGTTCGCGGCCGAGCGCGAGCGCCGGCAGGATCTCCGTTCCGAGGTCGATCGCGAGGATCTGGAGAACCGTGAGCGGCAGCGGGACGGCGCCGCCGGAGAGGGCGAACACGAGGAAGGGCACGACCTCAGGCGTGGCGTGGGCGAAGATGTAGAGGACGAACTTGCGGACGTTGGCGAACACCGTTCGGCCCGCCGCAATGGCCGTCACGATCGTTGCGAAGTTGTCGTCGGTGATGACCATCGTCGCGGCCTCGCGGGCGACGTCTGTGCCGGTTCGCCCCATGGCGACGCCGATGTCGGCCCGCCGCAGGGCGGGGGCGTCGTTGACGCCGTCACCCGTCATCGCGACGACGTGTCCCTGGCCGCGGAGCACATCCGCGATGCGGAGCTTCGCCTCGGGTGAACTTCGCGCGAAGATCAACTCTCGCTCCTCGTCGAGAAGACGCTCGAGCGATGCTTCGTCCAACGCGGCGAGCTGGTCGCCCGTGACGATCGCGTCTGCGTC
This sequence comes from Thermoleophilia bacterium, assembly GCA_025929425.1. Taxonomy (GTDB): domain Bacteria; phylum Actinomycetota; class Thermoleophilia; order Gaiellales; family Gaiellaceae; genus Palsa-739. Next base: position 5,073 of record JAICME010000125.1, read on the forward strand.
GGAGGCGATCCCGACCCGGCGTGCGATCTCGAGCGCGGTGAGGCCGTAGTCGCCGGTGACGACGAGGATCCGGATCCCGGCGGCATGGCAGGATGCGACCGCGTCGGCCACCTCGGCGCGCGGTGGGTCGAAGAGGCCGATGAGCCCGAGGAGGCAGAGGTCACGTTCGGCGTCCTCTCGCCGCTCGGCTTCCTCGCCGGCCAGCGGCCGCCGCGCGACCGCGAGCACTCGCAGCCCCTCTGCGGCATAGCGCTCGAGCACCTCGAGTACCTGACGGCGATGTTCTTCGACGAGTGGGGCGGACCCGTCGCCGGTGGCAACTTGCGTTGCACGGGCGAGAACGGCTTCCGGGGCGCCCTTCACGTGCACGGTCAGGCTGCCGTCCTCCCGCCTGTCGACGCTCGACATCAGCCGCAGCGACGGGTCGAAGCGGAAGAGGCGGACGCGGTCGTGTTCCCGTCGCGCGAGATCGACGTCGACTCCCAGCTGCCGCGCCGCCTCCAGCATCCCGACCTCCGTGGCCTCGCCTCGCGACTTCCCCGTTCGCTCCGGTGCCAGCTCGGCCGTCGAGCAAGCCGCAGCGGCGCGTGCGAGGAGTCCGAGCAGCGGATCGCGTGCGGGCACCGCGTCCGGGGCTGCCTCGTGCTCGAGGTCGAGCTCTCCGAGCGGAGTCCAGACACGTACGGCTCGCATTCGGTTCTCCGTCAGGGTCCCGGTCTTGTCGGTGCAGATGACCGTCGTCGCGCCGAGCGTCTCGACGGCAGCCAGTCGCTTGACGAGGGCGCCACGGCGTGCGAGGGCGGCGACGCCGACGGCGAGGGCGAGCGTGATCGTGGGGAGGAGTCCCTCGGGCACGTTCGCCACGATGAGCCCGATTGCGAAGCTGAACGCGTCCTTCAGCGGCAGCCCGGCGGCGAGCCAGCCCAGTGGCAAGAAGGCCAGGCCCGCGCCGACCGCCACGACCGCGATCAGCCAGGCGACGCGCCGGACCTGCCGCTCGAGCGGGCTGGGCTCTGCCTCGACGCGCTGCGAGAGCGCAGCGATCCGGCCGAGCTCCGTACGCATCCCGGTCGCGAACACGAGGGCCGTCGCCTGGCCCGAGACGACGCTGCTTCCGCTGAAGACGACGTCCGGGGCGTCGAGCAGCTCCGCGTGCCCGGAGTCCGTGACGCCGGCTGTGCGGACGACCGGTTGCGACTCCCCGGTGAGCGTAGAGAGGTCGACCTCGACGATCCCCTCGATCAAGCGTGCGTCGGCGGAGACCCTGTCGCCCTCCTCGACGAGAGGACATCGCCGGGAACGAGCTCCCGCGCCTCCACGGAGAGCCGTGCTCCATCGCGTAGGACGACTACCTGCTGGGGCAGATAGGCGCGCAGGGCCTCGACGGCGCGCTCGGCTTGCCGCTCCTGGAGAAACGCGAAAAGGGCGTTGAGAACGATGACCGCGAGTACCGCGCATCCGAGTGCGACCGTCGAACCCACGAAGGCGAGCGCCGCCGCAAGGAACAGGAGGAGCGCGAGCGGGTGGGTGAACTGCCGCAGCAGCTCGCCCAGCCAGGAAGGACCGCCTCGCCGAGTCAGCTCGTTCGGTCCGTACGCGATGAGACGGCGCTCTGCCTCACGCTCGGGCAGTCCCTCCCGCCGCGCGCGGAGGTCTCGAAAGAGCGCGTCGACCGGCTCGAGGACGTCCTTGGGAACCGACGCGAACGCGGCGCCCATCAGCGCCGCCGGTGGTCTACCTCTGCAATTCGCAGGTGTCGGATGCGGTGAGGAGCGCGCGCGTCGACGACGTCGCCCTTGCGATGGCCGCAGATCGCGCGGCCGACCGGCGACTCGTCCGAAAGTCGGCCGTGTTCGGGGTCGGATTCGAGCGAGGCGACGAGCACGTAGTCGGCCCGCGTCGAGTCGTCCAGATCCTCGAGCACGACGTGGCTGCCACGCGAGACCACGCCGTTGTTGCCCTTGTGGGCGCGCAACTGCCGAGCCGCTCGCAAACGCGCTTCGAGTAGCGCGATCCTCGCCTCGACGCGATCGAGATCTGCGCGCGCGTGGAGGTATTCCGGATTGTCCGCGAGATCCCCGGCTACCTCGATGGCGGCCCGCAGCGCAGCCATCGCCTCGGGTCGCTTCACCTTCGCCAGTCGCCTGTGCTCCGCGGTGAGCGCCTGCAGGCCGCGCCGGGTCAGGAGCAGATCCTCGGCGCTCTCGGTCTCGTGCAGCATGCTCCAATCCTGGACCGGGGCCGCGAGGACAGCATCGGTGGCGCCACGGCTTGCCCTGGGGAGAAGTACCGATTCGTCCTGCCGCCCTTGCGGAGCGATTCGGGGCTGTTCCCTGGCGACCGTAGCTCGCCACAATCGCTATCGGCGTCCTCCCCGATGACGTTCAAACGGGTGCGCGACGACGATATCGGCGACGCACCTGGGGGTGGCGAGTGCAGCTATTCGATGAGAGCCGGCTCGGTCGCACATGGCTCCGACAGGTCTCGCCGCACGGCGCGCGTGACCTGTTGGCGCAGCTCGGCGTTTGGCTCGTCTTCGGTCTCGCGTACGAGACGGTTCGGGGAGCGGCCGGTCACGACCGCGTCCGTGCCGTGGCCAACGCGCGGAGGCTCATCACCGTCGAGAGAGAGCTGAACGCCTTCTTCGAGGCGTCTCTTCAGCGCGGGCTCGTGGCCGGCTCGGCGCTCGTGCACGCGCTCGCGGTCAGC
>JAICME010000132.1 GCA_025929425.1 Thermoleophilia bacterium
AAGAACCCGGACACCGGCGAGACGGACATCGACACGCTGAAGACGCTGGCCGACTATCGGCGTGAGGGACGCACCGAGCCGTTGCCGTTCGGGATCCACGCGGCCGTCGTCCAGCCGGGGCAGGTCCGGGTGGGCGATGCAATGCGCGTTCTCGAGCGCGACCCGGTCGCTACATAGCAGAATGGCTATGCTCTGGCCGTGGCGGCTAGGGCGCGTACCGAAGCCAAGGGGCCGGTCGAAAGGCTCCACGAGCGGATCATCGCGGGCGACCGCGGCTGGTTCTTCGCCAGGATCGCCGACCGCGTAGCCGAGGAGCGCATCGCGCAGGGTCTCTCCCAGCGCCAGCTCGCGGAGCTCTGCGGCACCACCCAGTCGGCGATCGCCCGCCTCGAGCGTGGCGGCCGCCCGCCGCGGATCGACACCCTGCTTCGCATCGCGGACGCGCTCGACTGCGAGCTCGTCGTCGAGCTCGAGCCCCGCAAGCGCTAGGCCATGGCGGAGATCGTCGTCGCCGTCGTCGGCGACTCGATCTCGGCGGGCTCGCCCCTCTGGGATCCCGACGCCGAGATCCGCGCGGCCATCGCAGCGCCGGACGAGCGGAGCCAGTGGCAGTGGTGGGCGCAGCGCGCGGATCCCCGGCTCGAGTTCCGGACCTCGGCCGTCTACGGCGAGCGCACCGACCAGATCGCGGGCCGCCTCGACCTGGTGCTTCCCGGCGCCGATGTGCTCGTGGTTCAGGGCGGCATCAACGACGTCGTCCAACGTCGGCCGGTCGAGGAGGCGGCGGAGAATCTCGCGGCGATGCTCGCCCGTGGGAAAGCTGAAGGACTGGCGCTGGCGGTCGCCGACGTGCTCCCGTGGTCGAACGGCGACGAGCGCGCCACGGAGGACATCCTGCACCTCAACGAGCTGATCCGGCAGCGTGCTGTCGACACCGGCGCAACGCTGCTCCGCTTCCACGACACGCTCGTGGATCCCGCCGCCCCGTCCCGCATGCGCGAAGGGTTGAGCGACGACGGCAATCACCCGTCGGTGGCAGGCCACCGGCTGCTCGGGGAGCGGGCGTTCCGGCTAGACGTCCAGCTGTAGTCCGTCGAAAGCGCGCTCGACGCCGTCCGGCAGCGGAAGCTCGTCCGGCCGGTGGATCACCACGAAGCGCTTCGCGCCTGCCGACGAGGACGCGTCGAGCGCCTCCTCCGCGGTGAGGTGGCCACGGATGCCGATCTCGGGCTGCGCGAGCGTCGCCTCGCAGAGAAAGAGGTCGGCGTCGCGGGCGAGCTCGACGAGGCCGTCGCACGGCGCCGAGTCGGCGCTGTAGGCGAGCGTCCGGTTCCCGTCGGAGACCCGCAGGCCGTAGCTCTCGAGCGCGTAGTGGAGCATCCGGTAGGCGATGAGGTCGAATCCCGCGACCCTGAAGGGTGTCTCCTCCTCGTACTCGTGCACCGGGAAAAGCTCGAGGATCGCGTTCGCGTAGAGGACGGGATCGAGCCCGTGGATCACCTCGCGGCCGCCGCGCGGCAGCCAGAGCTCGGGCGCCGGGACCTCGCGCCCGGCGCCGAAGAGGCCGCCGAATGCCCACGGCACGAGGTCGCCCCAGTGGTCGAGGTGGAAATGCGTGATGACGATCGCGTCCACGCGCGGCCACGGTTCGAGCCGCCGCAGCCGGGGCAGCACGCCCGGCCCGCAGTCGAGCAGGATCCGGCGGCCGTCCTCCTCGACGAGATATCCCGACTGCGCACCGCCCGGGTTGGGCCAGGCAGGCGAGCAGCCGACGACGTGGATCCGCATGCGCCGTATCCTCGCTGCAACCGGCGGTCGCTCGCACGGGGAAGCGCAGCTGTGTATAACTGCGCCGTGGCTACGGGGCCGGTCGACACGCTGAAGAAGGTGCCGCTGTTCGCGGAGCTCGACGATCGCGAGCTTCAGCAGATCGCGAGCAGCATGCGCGAGCGCCGTTACAGCGCAGGCGACACCGTGACGCAGGAGGGCCGGGGCGGTGCCGGCTTTTTCGTCGTCGAGGAAGGAGAGGCCGAGGTGAGCGTCGCCGGCGAGACGAAGCCGTGGACGGTCGGGCCCGGCGACTACTTCGGCGAGATCGCGCTCATCAACGAATCGCCGCGTACGGCCACGCTGACTGCCAAGACCGACATGGTCTGTTACGGCATGACCCCGTGGGACTTCCGCCCGCTCGTCGAGACCAACTCGGCGATCGCGTGGAAGCTGCTCACGGCCATGGCCGAGAAGATGAAGTAGGTCACCGCCCGGGGCTAGCCGCGGCGGAAGCGGCGCGCGGCGTAGTAGCCGTAGTCGCCCATCGTCGAGATGCGGACGACCGTGCCGGTGTGCGGTGCGTCGATGAAGCGCCCGTCGCCGGCGTAGATGCCGACGTGGCTCGCGCCGGCGAAGAACACGATGTCGCCGGGCTCCAGCCGGCGACGCGAAACGTGACGGCCGAGGCCGAGGTCGGCGAAGCTCGAGTGCGGCAGCACGATCCCGAAGTGGCCGTACACGAAGCGGACGAGCCCCGAACAGTCGAAGCCCGTGCTCGGGCTCGAGCCGCCGTAGCTGTAGGGAATGCCGAGAAAATGGCGGGCGTAGGAGACGATGCGATGGCCGAACGGCACGCGAGGCGGAGGGAGGGGGTGAGGGAACAGAAGCTGCTTGGGCACGGCCTGCTCCCTGGCGGAGTGCGTCCTGGCTCTCTTGGTCAGCCGCATCGCTCGTCCCTGCAGGGGGCGCATCAGTCCGAGCACGAGAGCCAGGGAGACGGCAAATAACAGTGTGAGAAGGCGGATCGGCCGCATGAGAATCGAGTGCTCTCCCGTCGATGGGGCGCGGCCGTCGCATGGTGCGGCCGCTCGCTTTCGGCGTGAGCGCGCAGTTCAGCACACGCTGAGCAGCCTGGAATCACCCTTTTGGGTGGGACAGGCGTCGCTTCCCAATTTCCTTACTTCGCGCGCTTGAGCGCCGTGCGCACCTTGGCGAGGAGCTGTTTCTGGGTCGGCCAGCCCTCTGCGAGGTCCTGGTAGTAGAGGAAGCGACCCGAGCCGGAGACGAGCTCGAGCCAGGGCGAGTCCTGCACCCGGTACCCGTCTGCAACCCGACCGCTCGCGTCGACGGCGACCGGATACGTGAGCGGCTGCGGCAGGGCGGCCAACAAGCGGGGCAATGCCTGCGGCGACGCCTCGACCTTTCCCTCGTCGACGGCGACAAGCGGTGGGAGCCCCTCTCGCTTCGCGGCGGCTTGATAGGCGTTGAGTGCCTGCAGCTGTGCGGTCAGGTCCGCGACCTCCGTCTCCCAGGTGTCGAAGAAGAGGACGAGATGCGGCCCCGAGCCGGGCCCGAGCCGGACGCTGCCCCCGCCGGCGCGCGGCAGCGTCACGCGGTCACGCGGGCCGAGGAGGTCGATGGCCCCCAGGGGCGGTGCCCCGCGCAGGCGGGGATGCCCGGGGAGAAGCGCAGCCAGGCTTCGCGCCATCTCGTAACCGAGCTGGTCGACGCTCGAGTACGACATCGAGGTGACGAACAGACGTGAGAAGCGGCCGCGCGAGTCGATCACGTACGTCGCAGGCGTGTGGTCGATCGCGCCGTTCACGACGGCCGCCTGGATGCCGTACGCACGCCAGACCCGCTTCAGTTCGGGGAGCGAGCCCGTCAGGAAGCGCCACTTGTGGAGCATCCGGTGCGCCCGTGAGTACGCACGAACCCACTTCGTCCCGGTCGCCTCCGGGTTGGCGCCGACGCCGATCAGTTCGACGTTCGAGCCCGACGGCCCGAGCAGCGCCTTCGCGCGCAACAGCGCGGTCGTCGTCAGCGGGCAGATGGTCGTGCACTTCGGGTCGTTGAAGGAGAGGACGACGACCTTGCCGCGGAGCGAGCGCAGCGAGACGCGCTTCCCGAACTCGTCGCTCAGCGTGAAGTCGGGCGCGGCTCCGCTGAGCCGCGTGCCGGGGTCGAGCGCCGGGTTGGCGGGCTGAGGCCCCGCGGAGACAGGCTCCGCCGGGGCTCCGGAGGAATGGACGATCGCGATCGCGGCTCCGATGCCGACGCCGACGACGAGCGCGATCGCCAGGACGAGCCAGTGCAGCCGGCGGGACACTCGAACCAGTATGGCATCGGGTCTGGGAGCCAGATACGCTCAGCCCGTGGCCGTCAGCTCCTCCCTCAGCGCTGCTGGGGTCCGGTGGGACCTGAGCGACCTCGAGCCCGACGCCGATCGGGCGACGCGTGAAATCGACGAGCTGCTCGTGCGGGCGCGCGACTTCGCCGAGCGCAGGAGAGGAACCGTCGGCTCGGCAGGTCCGCAGGCACTGCGAGAGCTCCTGGACGAGCTCGACGAGCTCACGCAGGACGCCTCGCGGATCCTCTTCTACGCGACCGCACGGGAGCACACCGACGCGACGGATCCCGAGACGAACGACCTGGCGACGCTGGCGCGCGACCGGGCCGCCGATCTCGAGAGCGCGCTTCTCTTCGTCGAGCTCGAGTGGCTTGCGCTCGGCGACGGCGAGGCGGAGGCCCTGCTCCACGCCGCCGAGCTCGAGCCGTACGCGCACCGGCTTCGGGTGGCGCGGGAAGAGAAGCCGTACGTCTTGCCGGAGGGGGAGGAGCAGGCCCTCAACGCCCGGCGCCCCGCGATCTCGGCCTGGGAGTCGCTGCACGGCCGCGAGCTGGCGACGCTGACGGTGGAGTTCGACGGCGGCGACGGCCCCGAGCCGCACACGATCGACCGTCTCCTTTCCTACATCCACCACCCCGACCGTGAGGTGCGGCTCGCCGCGCTCGACGTCCTCTTCGAGACGCTCGAAGGTGTCGCGGACGTGCAGGCCGCGTGTTACGACGCGATCGTGGGCGACAGGCTCTCCCTCGACCGGCTGCGGGGGATTCCGGACACGCTGTGGCCGACGAACCAGCGCAACGAGCTGGCCGGCGACGTCGTCGAGGCGATGATGGCCGCGATCGAGGAGCACTACACGCTGGGCCGTCGCTGGTTCGTGCGGAAGGCCGGGGTGCTCGGGCTCGACCGGCTCCAGCTCGCCGATCAGTACGCCCCGATCGGCAGCGACCGGCGGGTCGAGTGGAGCGAGGCGATCTCGATGGTGGACGACGCGCTCCGCGAGTTCGCGCCGCGCTTCAGCGAGATCTTCCACACGTGCCTCGACCGCGGGCACGTGGACGCGGAGCCGCGTCCCGGCAAGGTCGGCGGCGCGTACTGCAACTCGGTCTCGAAGACCGTCTTCCCGTACGTCCTCCTCAACTACACCGACCAGCTCCGCGACGTCGTCACGCTCGCGCACGAGTTCGGTCACGCGGTGCACGGCGCGCTCGCCCTCGAGCGGCAGACGTACCGCTCGTACCACACGGGGCTCGCGATCGCCGAGGTGCCGTCGACGTTCGCGCAACTCCTCGCGGTCGAGCGCCTGATCGACCACGAGGAGGACACCTCGACGCGGATCATGCTGCTCGCCGACCGTGCCGAGAGCGCGATGGCGTCGATCTTCCGCCAAACGATGATGGCGCGGTTCGAGATCCGGGCGTACGCGATCCGCGGCGAGGGGAAGGCGCTCACGAACGACAGGCTCTCGGACATGTGGTTCGAGGAGAACGAGCGCTACTACGGCGATTCCATCGAGCTGCCCGCCGGCTACCGGCTCGGCTGGTCGTACATCCCGCACTTCATCCACGTCCGCTTCTACACGTATGCCTACGCGTTCGCGCATCTCGTGGCGTTCTCGCTGCTCGCCCGCTACCGCGAGGATCCGGAGCGGTTCGTGCCGGCCTACCTCGAGTTCCTCTCGAGCGGCGCGTCGCGCCCGCCGCAGGAGCTACTTGCGCCACTCGGCGTCGACCTCCGCGACCCGCAGACGTGGGCGCACGCCTTCGCGGAGTTCGACCGCTGCGTCATGGAGGCGGAAGCGGGCGCGGACGACCTTCAGGCCTCGGGGTAGCCCAGGAGGCGAAGTAGCCCTCGCCGTGCCCCGCAGTCCGGCCGGTTGCAGTCCGGCCGGTGGCAGCCACCTTTTCGAAAGGCGCCCGTCTTTGTCGCAGAAGTGTGTTGCCCAGGCTCCCGGTGCGATGGATCCATGCGTCCTACGCCAGGTGAGGCCGCCGCTCTCGGTCACACTCTTGTGAAGGTGGCTGCCACCGGCCTTCGGTGTGGTTCCCGGCGTCGGCCGGTTCGGGACAGGTCTCTATGCCGCGGCGAACCCCTCGCGGCGTAGGAGCTCTCGCGCTCTCGCCGCGTTGTCGGCGCCCGCGACGAGGATGACGAGCACGCCGCCGTACTCCGGTGAGACGTGGCGCATCTCGAAGTCCTCCAGGTTGATCCGCGCTGCGCCGAGGATCTGCGTGATGCGAGCGAGAACGCCCGGACGGTCGGGGATGCGGACCCGGATCCTGTTCAGCTGCGCGGGCTCGGTGCGGTAGGCGAACGACTCCAGTCGCTCTCGCGTAGCGGCGGCTGCCGCGATCGAGCTCTCGATCGACGAACGATCGCCGGCGCGAAGTGCGCGCTCCATCTCGTCCAACGACTCGCGCAGCCCGGCGAGAGCGGTTGCGATCTCGTCGGCGTTGCCGAGGAAGATGTCGCTCCAGACCGCGGCGTTCGCGCCGGCGAGCCGAGTCATCTCGCGCAGCGAGGCGCCTGCGAATGCGAGCGATTCCTCGTCATCCGCGACCCGAAGCATGAGGAGATTCGCCAGCGC